>DAHXPE010000497.1 GCA_027364495.1 Candidatus Heimdallarchaeota archaeon
TTTAAAGTGACTTTTAAAAAATATTAGGTTGCATTCAAATGGCTCGACAAAATTGGGAAGAATATTTTATGAACATTGCTTTTCAAGTGGCGACACGATCTACCTGTGATCGTAATCATGTTGGTGCTGTTCTAGTAAGAGATAAAATGATTCTTTCGACTGGATATAATGGTTCGATTCGTGGTCTTGATCATTGTGATGAAGTGGGTCATCTTATGGAAAACGGCTCTTGTATCCGAACTGTACACGCAGAATCAAATGCAATAGCACAGGCTGCCAGAAATGGAGTGAACTGTTCAGAGTCAGAACTTTATGTAACAACTACTCCTTGTTGGAATTGTTTCAAACTAGTTGCAAATGCCGGTATCAGAAAAATCTTTTATTCAAAGGTTTACAAAGATACGAAGACGTTTGATTTTTCAAAATTAGCTAATATTGAAATGATCCATGTCGGTACTGAAAATTCAGAGGCAAAAAAATGACTAGTCCACAATGGATGATTACCTTAAGCCTAGCATTAGAAATCCCTTTTGACTCTAATGAGCAAAGTATCTGGTCTAAACTCTTTGTAAATTTTTCAAAATTTGGAGATATTTTTATAACAACCCTCTTAACAATAGATATTGTAAGATTACCGTTTATTGATTATTCCTTGATTAAATATTATAACAATTATGATTTAAATACTAAATCAAAATACGAAACTATTTTCAAAACACTTCAAGTCGCATTTCAAATACATATGAAACAACGAATAACCTCTGAAGTTTTAGACCTCGAAGAAACGGATAATGAACAATTAAAGATAAATTTAGATAAACTACATGATAAAATCAAAGAAATAACTTTAAAACAACCGCAAGATAAGAATTTACAGAATATAATTAGTTTTATAGATTCTTTAAAGATAGAAATTAAAGAATTAGAAGAAAAAGAAACAGAAGAATAAAAGAAGGAAAAATTTTTACTAATTTCTTCTAGACTAACTATTAATCACTGAGATATATCAATTAGTATTTATATAGAAGATTTTTTTGAAGATGTTTTACCTTTCTTTGAATCAACAAATTTCTTTACCAATTCATAGAAAGCAACATCTACATTTTCATTTTCTTTTGCAGAAGTTTCAATATATTGAACTACATTAATGGAAGGATATTTTTTTCGGATATATGAGACCAACTCTTTACCATGAGCTTCATCAACAGCTCTTTGTTGCTTTAAATCACTTTTATTACCCACAACAGATAGGAAAAAGGGTTTTTCAAGTAATTTTGAGATTTCAGGTAACCATTGATTTTTTAACTCAGCTATGGTTCCGGGAATGGTTAAATCAAAAATTGCAAGCCCTAAATCTGAACCTTGAAGATATACGGGTCTAAAGGATTCAAACCGTTCTTGGCCAGCTATATCATAGATTTGAACAATGATCTGATAATTATTAATAGTGAGTTTTTTGCTAAAAACATCCTGCCCTAATGTCTGCATATAATTTTGAGAAAATCGTTGATGAACATATCTATTAACAAGACTAGTTTTCCCAACCCCTCCTTTTCCCATTAAGACCATTTTTAATTGGATACGTGAACTCATCGTTTAATGTACCTATTATTTATGTTTAAAAATTTTCACGATAATCTAGCATCTTACTGGAGATTTCGAGCTTAATCTATCTATTTCTAGGTAAACTAATTTTAATTTAAATCCTTACTTGATGAAATAATGCTAAAATCCCAGCACTCATTTTAATCTTTTCATTCGGTTGATATAAAAGAATCTTTTCCAAATTGCTTTATTACCACAAATAAAGAATTTATTATGTCCTGTTGAAATTGCAAAAATGTTTTATTTTGAATGCGTAAAGCTGTTGAACTATAATCGTCTTCTATCATTATAAAAGCAGATTCAGTTCCAACAATCATAAAAAATGGTCTAGATGCAAATAGATTTGATAAATTTATGAAAACATTTCCTTTAGGGTCAGTAATTGGTAATTTAATAGGATTCTGAGAATTAATAATATCATGAGGAGGAAATTTAATTGAAATAAAATGATTTTTAAGATAATGAGAGCCAGGAATTTTTTGAATTTCGTTCAATTCTTCCTGATTAACAAGAATAGTAAGATTGAGAGAATATGTAATGCCATTAATAATTTCAATCAATTTTTGGATAATAGAGTCAGAAACATCTTTGTAGGTTAAAAAAGGTAAATTTATGACTATATGAATGGACGAATCATGATATTTATCTATTAAATCAATCATTTGCTCAATGATACGATCTCTACCTTTAATAGCGACAAAGTCAAGTTTTTCATCAGTAGTCGATTGTTCAGTGCTTTCTAAAATCCTTAAACTCATTTCAGTAGACTCTAGAGCTTTAGCGATCCTATTAATCTTTTTATCACTAATCTCTTTAAGTTTTGAAATTATATTATCAATTTTTAGGCATTTATAATAATTAATACCACCCTCAATTAGAAATGTTTCAATTAACTCCATTTCAGTCAATTGTTGAAGAATAAGGTAAATTTTACTTCGAGGCACATTTGACACTCGAGATATATTAGTAGCATCACTTTTACTATTTATTTTAACCATTCCAATTATTACTTTTGCTTGATTTTCTGTTAATCCAAGCTCTTTTAAACTACTGATTTCAAGCTCTTTATTACTCATTATCAAAATTCCTGTCAAAAGGACTGAGTATTTTGTTACTACGAATATAGTAACACTTAAAAACATTCACAAAATAAGAGTAATAAGTGTTACTACTCTCATAGTAGTATTAATTTTGAAATCAAACAAAGGTTTTTATGAATGTCAACATTAGAAATGGATAATATCGCTATTAAAACAGAAAATTTAACAAAAAAATTTGGCGATTTTACAGCTATTGACAACTTGACAATAACAATACCTAAAGAAAAAATTTACGGTTTTCTAGGACCAAACGGTGCCGGCAAAACAACCGCTATTAGCCTCTTCATGGATATTGTCAAGCCTACAAGCGGTATGATCACCGTTTTAGGTCAAGATCCGACAAAAGGAAATCGTTTTTCTCTCCGAAAAAGAATTGGATTCATGCCGCAGGATGTATCGTTATATGAAGACTTGACACCTTTGGAACAGTGCATTTTTTTTGGTAGATTAAATGGAATGTCGAAGAAAGAAGCGAAGAAATCAGGTGAAGAATTATTAGAATTTTTTGATCTTAAAGACTGGATGAACAAACAATTACATACATTGTCTGGAGGTATGAAAAGACGGACTTCCCTTTCAGTTGCTCTAGTTCATCAACCAGAATTAGTTATTCTTGATGAACCAACGGTTGGAGTTGACCCAGCGTTACGTAGAGACCTATGGAAATTTTTTCGTGAATTGAACCGAAGTGAGAGACGTGTTACTTTTTTAGTTACCACGCATGTTTTCGATGAAGTCGAACGAATGGACGAGTTGTTGCTTTTATATCGCGGTAAATTAATAGAACAAGGTTCCCCTTCTGCATTAAAAGCAAAATACAATGTTAACAATTTAGAAGATATTTTTTTGCAAATGGTGGATCAAGAGCGATCTGCCAAAGCAATAATTTAGGAGGTATGAACTATGTTTTATACTAATACTGTTTTATTAGCTAATCGTGTTCTTAAGCAACTTATTCGAGACCGTAGAACCATCGGAATGATATTAGTTATGCCTATTCTTATCACACTCATTTTTGGCTATGCTATAGGTGGTACTGTTCAAAATGTTCCTGTTATTATTGTTAATAAAGATACAGGTTTTTCTAAAAATTTAGGGGTTGCAACAATTGACAAAAATCTCGGTAACAGTATTTATGGGTTCATGAGTAATGATACTCAACATCGTGCAGCTCTTACAAATGGCACTGATTTCACTACGGCTGAACATAAAGTTGATCAAAGTGAATATACTGTGGCAATTTTTATTCCCGCAAATTTTTCATATGACCTTATTGCTCCACAATTTAACAGTTCACTTAATGTTACTGCTCAAATTCAAATCTATATCGATGACAGTGAACCCTCACTTGTTGCTTCGGTTATTGCTTCGCTACAGGATGCCATTAGCAATGCAACGGATCATTTAATTCCTGGACATACCTTTGGAATTCAAATAAAAAAGTATTATGCTAATAATTTTATCACGGTTAATTCACTTGAGGTGGCAATTCCTGGCGTAATTGCTTTAATATTGAATTTCTTAATTCTCTTATTTTAAACTCTATTGCTTGTGCGTGAAAATACATACCGAACAAGAGCTCGGTTACTTGCTACTCCTATTAAACCCCAAGAAATTATTTTGGGTTATTCCATTGCTTTGGGTATCCTTGCTTTATTTATGAGTCTTTCAGTAATGCTTATTTCAGTGTTTATCTTTAATGTCACTGTTCATGGAGATTTGATTGAACTTTTCATCTGCATTTTGATCTTCGGTCTTAGTTTTGTCTTTCTTGGTGTTTTCTTATCTAATTTTGCTCGTAATGAACTCCAAGCTGTTCAAATGGGTCCTTTAATTGCTTTTCCGAGTATGGCTTTGTCTGGATTTTTAGTCCCAGTCAAGGTTCTTCCTTCTTTCCTTCAACCTTTATCTAATTTCGTCCCTATGACTTATGGTATAAGATTATTCCAAGGAATAATGCTGAAAGGTTACTCTATTACAGATATGTTACCTGATTTTGCAGCGATTTGCTTTATTGCAATTTTGTTTTTAATATTAGCTCTAATTTCAATTAAACCAACAGAGAATTAAAGTATTTAAATAAAAAATTTCATTTCTTTAATTAACAGGTATTATATCTTTTTATTTTTCTTTTTCAAAATCCAATTTGGACAATAAGCATCTGAATTGATCAAGTAGAACTCAAGTAGTGAAATTAATTCTTCTTCTCTTGTTAATACTGAT
>DAHXPE010000506.1 GCA_027364495.1 Candidatus Heimdallarchaeota archaeon
ATTTTATTTATCAAAATAATTTTGTTTATTAAAGAAAGATTAAAGTTACCAAAGGGTATAACTTTGTATTCAAAGAATAAAAGGAATTTAAAATGTCAGAATCATCAATGTCATCTGAATCATCAGTCAATACTGAGACTGTTAAATACTTAATATATATCAAGTTTACTATTGCCGGAATTGTTGAAAAATCCGATGTTATTGGAGCCATTTTTGGTCAAACCGAAGGTCTTTTAGGAGACAGTTTGGATTTACGGGATCTTCAAAGGACTTCAAGAATAGGACGAATAACCGTCAATATTCAATATAACAAGGCTCAAAGAAAAACAACCGGATCCGTTATTGTTCCTTCATCATTAGATCGTGTAGAGACTGCTATATTAGCTGCTTCTCTAGAGACGGTTGATCGAGTAGGACCTTGTGTAGCTAAAATACAGCTACAAAAGATCGAGGATGTAAGAAGCACTAAACGTGAACAAATTATATCCAGAGCAACTCAAATACTTAAATCTTGGGATCAAGAAGTTAGTCCAGAATCTTCAAATCTTGTTGAAGAAGTGGTTAAACAAGCTCGTGTATCCGCAGTTTCTAAATGGGGTCCTGAGAATTTACCCGCCGGCCCAGATATTGAGGAATCTGATACTTTAATAATTGTTGAAGGACGAGCTGACGTATTAAATCTTTTAAAATATGGTTTCAGAAATGTTATAGCTGTTCAAGGTACAAACATTCCAGAAAGTATTATTCCCTTGACTCAAAAGAAAAGAACTATAGCATTTTTAGATGGAGATCGTGGCGGAGATTTAATTCTAAAGGAATTATTACAATTAACAGAAATCGATTACGTTGCTCGTGCACCCCCGACTCGTGAAGTAGAAGAATTAACCGGGAAAGAAGTTCTTAAATCTCTTAGAAATAGATTACCGATTGAACAGGTTCTAAAAGATTTAGATCTTGATCTTGCTGCTCCTGCTGAAGGTAAAGATTCTAAAGACAAGGATTCTAAAGACAAAGACAATAAAGATAAAGACAAGGACAAGGATAAAGGTAAAGATAAAAAATTCAAGAAAGATTTTGATAAAAAGAAAGGTAAGGAAGAGTCAAAGGAATCTTTTATACCTGATGATGTCGATGTCACAGAGTCAGAAATTGAATCAGACAGTAAACTTGAACCTTTACCGGATGATATTCAAAAACATATTCAAAAATTAGGAGAATTTGAAGGCTTAATTATTGATTCTAATAATAATATTGTTGCAAAATGTCCGGTAAAAGACTTAAGAACAACTTTACAGGATATTGATCCAAAACAAATCCCAGTCAAAGGTATTATTTTTGATGGTGTTATTTCACAACGTCTTGTTGATGTTGCTGAACAAAAAAATCTTGAATATATAGTTGGTGTCTTATCTGGAGATATCACACCTTCTGGAAAAGTAAAAATCTTTGAATTTAGAAAATAGAATTAAGAAAGTAATTTTTTTTTAATTCTCCCAATCTTTTGTTCTTTTTCTATTTTTCTTAAAGTCTTTAGGACCTTTATTTTTAAAATTTTGTTCTTTTTTCCAAAAAAATTCTAAGTTTTGATAATGTAATTCTTTATCTTTAAATAGATTAACAACAACCCAAGGTTCTTTTACTGGACCAAAAATATCAATTATTTTTCCAATATCAGAAAATTTTTTCTCCTTAGAATGAGATCCTTTTGGATTTTCTTTTTCAATAACAACAATCGAACCTAAAGACGGAATATCACTGGTTCTTTGCCTGAAAATTAATTTATTACCTTTTTTGTTTTCATATGTTTCGAGAAGTTTCATTTTTTATTCCGTTTTATAATTAACTCTATATTTAAAATCTGAATCTTAAATTTAAAATGAATTAGATTTCCTTTAAAAAATCTATTACTGGTTAAATAAGCTCTTTACTATTTTCTAAATGTAACTCAAGAGTCTCTCGAGTTACTATCACTTCAGTTTTTCCAGGTATGGCGTTAAATTTTCAGCTATTCAACGTTCTCTAAATATTTTCTTTTGAATATCATCTGAAGGATTCTCAACTTGTATACCACCATAAATGTCTTCCCAAGTATAATTTTTTCTTTCTGAATCTAGTTTAAGTACAAAATGTATATCTTTATCAATATTTAGTCTTAATTGAGCTAGGAAATATATTGAATCAAGATCACTTGGAAAATCGAAGGATATCAATTTTATTGAACCTGTAAAAAAAAGAACAATCAACTTTAAAATCAGTTTCAAAGGACCATTTTTAAAATAAATAATTAATTTTTCTTAGTTCTGACTTTATACATTTTAATCTTCTGATAGTAAAAAAGAACTATTCATTGATATTAAATTTAATAATTTGGGAATGCAAATCCTAAATATTGAATTATCATTTTCTTTTAGTTGATTCCAAGAAGCTTGTTACAAGTAACTTTTTACTTGAGTTAGATTGCTTATTAGACGCTGATAAATAGGTTATTTGTACAATTTTTTTTCTTGGTTCCTGCTTGGCTCCACATTTAGTGCAAAATTTTGCTCCTGGTTTTATTTTTCCTCCACAATTAGTACAAAATGATGAATTAGATAAATATGAAACAAATCCTAACAAAATAAATTTTTAAGACATAAATTTTAAATTATTTACATAAAAATTTCTACTTTTTAGATTAATTGTATAGATGTGGAAAATTTTTATTGATAAAGATTTAATCCTTTTCAGAAATGGGTTTTTGGTTAAATTGCAGAATAATCCTCATTCAAGTTTTGACTTTGTTATTCTAGGTGAAAACATAAGGTCTTTGTTTCTTGCAGCTTTATTAATCAAGAAAAATTATCATGTTCTTGTTCTTGAAAATAATCCTAATCAAGCTCTAAATTACTTAGATGATTATTCAATTATTCCATTGAGTTTTCTTCGTAGTTATTCAATACCCTATAGTGAAAGGAGTCTTAAGAGTAAATCTAATAGTGCTTATATCGAGAGATTTTTTAATTTAGAAAAATACATTTATCCTAGAACTAATGGTAGTCAAAATTGGATTTTCTGCAATAGAAAACAGCTAGGTATTGTCAATCACGATCTATTTAATAAATTTCTTCATTCTTTAGTTGATAAAGAAAAAAATTTACAAATTCTCGAATTTGGTGAAAATATCAAGATTAAGAAACAACAATCATCCTCATCTAATGAATATTTACTTACTATTGATTCGAACGAAATATTAATACCTTCTGATAAAATAATAATTGCTGACTTTCAGGTAGCAATAAATTTAGGGATTTCTTTCCTTTTGCCCGAATATATGGGATATAAATATATTTTTAAAATAAATGAGATTCTGTCAGATTCAATAAACCATTATTTTCTGGTTAATTCAAAAGAAACAAAATTAATTTCAATTTTACCATGTTCAAATTTTTCAATTATCGAATTGTTATCAGAGCAAGATTTTGATAACCCATTAACTAGTGATTTTCTTTCTTTTTTACAAATAACATTTGATGATTCCTTTGAAAATATTGTCTTCGTTCGAAAAGAAATTACTTACAAGAAAATTCATTATTCAAAGGAAGGCGAGATCCTTAATTCAATAAGAATTATACCAGATAAATTATCTTTTCCCTTTCCAGTAATTTCTAACTTACTTATAGCATTA
>DAHXPE010000520.1 GCA_027364495.1 Candidatus Heimdallarchaeota archaeon
TCTTAAAAATCAAAAATTAAAAGTTCAAATGATGCTTTATGCTTGAACAACAAGTTGAAATATTAGCGATAAATGCTTGGGCTAATAAAAAGTTTAGAGAATCTCTGAAAGAATCTTATAATGATCTTAAACTCGTGGCTACACCTTACGGAAACTTTCAAGAACTAGTATATCATCTTTTCGGAGCTATTTATTTCTGGATGAAAAGAACAGGCTATGCAGATTTTGAAATAAAGCCACTTAAAGATATCCAATCAACTGAAGAAATGTTTCAAACATGGGAATTGGTTGATCAAAAATTTTTGCAAGTTATCCAAAAGATGAAAAGCAGTAATTTTGGCTCTGATCATACCTTTAAATATAAAACAGCTAAAGGAGATGAATTAGAAATTACCATTGAGCATATGGTTCTTCAGCTCAATAATCATTCTTATTATCACCGTGGCCAAATCGCTTACATTGTAAGAACCCAGAATAAAAAGCCTATGCCTCAAACAGATGCTGCAGTTTACTTCCGAGAAAACAAAATTAAATAAATTTTTATAAACTAAACAAAATTTTATTCCTTTAGATTAGTTTTCCCTTTAATCTGTTATATTTTAGCATAAATTGTCAAAATATTCCGAAAAACTGATTATAAGTGATTTTCTTTATATAACACATGTACCTTTTTTAAAATTGAAATTTCAATCATTGGTTAAAGGATTTACAAATCAATGAGAATTAAAAAATGATAGACCATAAGGGAAATATTTCTTTTATTCAGTTTTCACTAATACTTTTAATCATCAGTTAATTGATTATTTGACAATTTGAGAACTTTTAAATTAGGTAATGTCTTTAAATTTGGAGGTATTTCTGTAAGTTCATTGTTATTTAATTCCAATGTTTCCAGTTGTTTTAAATTAACAATAGAATCAGGAATTGACTGCAATCTATTATGCGTTAGCGTTAATTCTGTTAAATTAATTAAATTGCTTATTGAATCAGGCAATGATAGAAGCCTGTTGTGATATAGATAGAGTTTTTTGAGATTTTTTAATTTACCAATTGTTTCTGGTAGCTCAAATAAATCATTTTCGGCAATTATTAATTCTTCTAAAGCTGTTAGCTCTTGCATTTCTATTGGTAAAGTTTTCAATTCATTATAAGACAAATTAAGCCTTTTTAAAGTTATTAAATTTCCAATTGAAGATGGTAGGGAAGTTAAGCCACAATTTAAAACTTCTAATAATTCTAATTTCGGTAAATTTCCAATTTTTTCAGGTAATTCTTCAAATTGATTATCAGAAAGAACTAATTCTTGTAAATGAGGAAGTTCGCTGATACTATCTGGTAATAAAGTTAACTTATTATAAAATAAATTTAGCACTTTTAGATTAGTCATTCGACGTATTTCAGCTGGTATTTCAGAAATTTGGTTATTTGATAAATTCAAATTTTCTAAGTTATTTAATTTACAAATAGCAATTGGAAAAGAATTCATTGGTGTATGGGTTATTGATAATGATTTTAAATTTTTTAAATTAGCTAATGATTCAGGAATTTTAGTAAATTTGCTTTGATCAATTATTAAATTCTCTAATTTTAACAATTTTCCTATTACAACTGGAAATATTTCAAATGTTGTTTCAAATAATGATAATTCTTCTAAATTTTTACATAAACTAAAGTAATCAGGTAATTCTTTAAGTCCTTTGGTATGTATAGCTAAT
>DAHXPE010000547.1 GCA_027364495.1 Candidatus Heimdallarchaeota archaeon
GACGGTTCACTGATTTGAACTCTACCAACTTATTACAATTGCAACCCAAATAAAATTTTCTATGGTTTTGAACTTCCATTTAACATAAATAAACGTTATCAAATACTATTTATATTTACGAAATAATACTGCTCTTACTAAAAAGGAGAATGCTGGAACTGTACCCAAGTATTCCAATTCCTAATAATACCTCAACATTTTGTTGTTGTTGGCTCGATGAAGTTGTTGAATTTGGTAACATAACTGACTGAATAAGGTTTTGTACAACTGTGTGTATTGAATATGTCAACATTTCCGAACGAAATAAACTTAGCTCGAAAAGTGAAAAATAAATAATAAAGGGTATTACAAAGAAAACAAATATTGCAAGATAATTTGCCATTGAAGAATTTATATTTCCAATTTTTATTATCAGAGTATTTGAAAATAAAACAACTGGGATGACCAAACATACGCAAAAAAACGTAGAAAGAATATATGCTTTTTCTATTTGTAGTATTGGTGGAAAACGAACATTATATGAATATAATGTTAAGAAAAAAGATACTGTTGTTTCAATTAAAAGAATTAAATTTAATATTATTGAGATTATTATTTTTCCTATTAATAACGTTGTTCTTGATGCACTTACAAGGAGAAACTCATATGTTTTTTCGTTTGAAAGGATATCAGAATAAACCATTATTGTGAAAAAAATCACAAGTATGTAAGAATAAAAGATATAAGCTACTAAAAGAGCGTTCTGAATCAAATCGATTCTTCCAGTTACTAAATACTCTAGACGAGATTTTTCTGCACTAATTGATAAAAATATTATTAAAGGAACCGTTCCTGTTAAAAGTAAAATGTAACCTCTTACAGATTTGAAAAATTTCATCAATTCAAATTTAAGAATAGTGAATAATTTATTCATATTTGGACCCCTTTCTCCAACAATATAATTTTTGGCTTAAATCTGCGAAAAATTTCTCCTTCATGTGTAGCTATTACTATAGTCTTCATCGCTTTCAATCCTTCTTCAATATAAATCAACAATTTTTCTTTTGTTTCTTGATCTAAATTTTCTATTGGCTCATCTAATAAAATAATATCAGGATTAGCAAGGAAAGATAAACTTAAGGCTACTCTTCTCTTCATTCCTTCTGATAACAATAATACATCCATTTTTTTCCATTTATCAGTAATTCCAAAGTTATTTAGCCAATGAAGGCCTTCTTCTTTAGTATAGGCATTATCCTTTAATGAGCCTATATAATTTATAAAATCAACTACAGTTACACCTTTATTAAATTGTGGATTTTGTGGATAATAACCAACTTTACCTTTTATTAATATTTTACCTTTTGAAGGTTTAATAATTCCTGCAATTATTCGTAAAAGAGTTGATTTACCAGAACCATTTTTTCCAGTTAAAAGAATGAGCTCTCCAGATTTACATGAAAATGATATATCATCTATAACTCTTACTTTTACTTTAGCAGAAAGAACCAAAAAAGTTTTAGAAATATTATTCACTGAAATTGATGTTTGGTCGTTCATGTCAAGATCATATTGAATTTTAATAATATTGATATTTTGCCTAAGATTTTTCAGTAATAGACTTTTTTAAATACTCATGCCGTTTTATTTTTGCTGTGATTATGAATATTAAAATAATTTGTTTTATAATGATGAGTTTTTTATTAGTTGGTTGTTTATTTCTTCCCAACACTGTAAATTCCAGCTATGTTTCAACAAACTCAACCCAATCTTCAAGTTATTATATTCCGTTTGATAATCTTTACTTGACATATTCCATTAAAGCCAAGAAAGATAATTTAGTTATTCCAACAATAACACTCATGATTAATTATACTAAAATTACTGCTAATTCCTCCGAAGGTTATGATTATCAGCAACAGATGATTTTTAAAAATTATTTATTAACATTCATTGGTGAAACACAGGAAAATGCTACCTTTATAGAAAACTCTACAACTAGAAATATAGCCTTAGCAAATACGGAAGGGAGTTATATTTATTGGCTTATTTATCATGTTTCCCCGTATAACTCTTCTAAAAATGCTAAAAATTGGGATCCTTTCTGGATTTATCCGAATGATGTTAATACATCATCTTATCCTATTTATTCTTTCAATTTTAATCTTACTCAAAGAACTGTGTTATATCCATCTGATTTATCTTTATTTAACTATTCAAGAACAGTTCTTATTTTTAATGGTCATCAAAATGCTTATTCATCATATGAAAACATTTCAAGCAACTTCGGTCTCATTTATGATAATTACACTGGTGTTCTCTTAAAAGGAGTTTTAAATTCGACAATAATTAGGACTTCTGCAATTAATCAATATTATGCAAATTTTGAGTTAGCATCTACCAATGCTTTTGCTCAATTTCCACCTTATCCAGTACCTCCCTCTTCCAGTAATAATCCCATAAATATAATTCCAGCTCAGCTTAGAAAACCAAATTATTTTCTTATTGTAATCATTATTGCATTACCGATATTATTAACGGCTACTAGATTATTTAGATTAAAGGAGATATCTGGTGGTATGGAATGAAAACAGTTTTCAGATACAATAGAAAAGATTTAGCTTTAATAACAAAAAAATTGGTTTTTTTTAACAAAGAAAATTGGGTAAATTTTTTATTTTTTTATTTGAGTATAATTGTATATTTAATCTTTGAAATCTGGTTATCCTCTCTGAACACTTCCGATATTATTCAAAGTCTTGTAATTTTATATAATATCATATTTATAGGATATTTTTACCTTTATTTTAATAAAAGAAATTTTAATAGATCCTCTTTTATAACATTTTTCTTTTTCATCAAGTATGTTCATGTTTACTTTAATATTCTCTGGTCTTTGGCTCAAATTAGTTATTTTTTTGACGTAAATAGCACCTTAATTAACATTGGAAAGATATTTAATCTTGATTTTGTTTTTCTTAGCTTTATAATATCTTTTCTTTTTGATTTTCTTGATTATGCTTTGTTGATTCTGTTTTTTAAATTTATTAAACTAACATTTAGATGGATACCAATTTATTTTTCGTTTGAAGCTGAATTTTCATCTTTTTTTCGCATTAATATCAAATTGATTTTTGATTATTTTTCAGGAGCTTCATTCAGACATATTCTAAAAATTTTTGTTCTTTTTCTTGTTCTAATAATTACGCCTATAGCATACTCTGAATCGATGCAAACTATTCATGATACTAATGATGGATTATATTATTTGACAAATGCCTTAAATACCATAACTATTTATTTTAATAAACATCCTGATTTTAACGGACTCTTCAATGGTTCCAATCAGCTTTTAAGCATTGTCAATGTTCTTTTTTTTGCCGGAAAAGACCTTAATCTTGCTAATTTGGAGTTCAATTCACTAAATTCACCACTTTACGCTCCTATAAAACTATTATTAGGAATTCAGAGTGAAACTAATGTTTCTTTAGTCATTTTACAAAAATTAAGTCATTTTGTTGGCAGTACATTATTAAATTTGGCAACATCAATTGAAAATTATTTGGCTTATATGCACCAAGTCACTCAAGAAATTCTAAGAAGAGCATATTGGTGGGTTCTTGAGGCTGATAATATTACTTATAATCCAAAAAGTGATTTTTACGACAAATTAAATAGCCCAGATGCGCTGATTCTTATCAATAATATTAATCAATTCAAAATTGACTTCTTATATTTAAAAAATTTAATAACTTCGTCCTATTTAAAAAATCTCTCGATTTTTAATTCATTTTTCTCTCAAATGAATAAATTAATTCCTATTCTAAACCAAGTAATTTATTTAACAAATTTAGCGCCACCATTATTAAATGCTACATTTTCAAGTATAGAAGTTACCAATGCCCTAGCATTTGATCAATTCGTTACAGCTAAAAACCTGACGGATTTAGCACAAAAATATATGGATCAATCTCAAGAAATATTAGCAAATTACTCTTTTGATGCATCTTTATCGCCAGCTATTTCTGAAATTGGAACAGTTATGGAAGAATTTAATTACATAAATCATGAATTTATTAATATGACCTATGGAACTAAAAACATGTTCTTAAATATGTCGATAAGCATACAAGATCTTAATGCAAGCTCCTATTCTAATAATTACTTTGAGAACAATCGAACCATGATAAATCAAAATATTCAATCGAGTATCAATTATGTTCAAGGGGTAGTTTCAACAAATATTTTGAAATTGCATGAATTTTTAACCAGGAAAAGCACCTCATTAAGTTTCCCGTTTAGTTCCATATTAGGCCAGTTTTTATGGTTTTATAATGGTTATAATGGTGCAATAAGAGGTTATAGAAGCTTATGGAATACCTCTGAAGATACTATGCAAATGTTTGGTAAAATCAAAAATCAACAAAACCAAACATTAAATTTTATTGAAAAATTCAATACTACTAACCCTGCCCTTGATAACGGATCTTATGATAATTTATTAACAAATTATACCGTTTTATTATCACAATTACAATCGATTGGATTTGAATTCAATAATTCAGTAACAAATGGAGCGATAAAAACCAATACAACTATTTGGGGAAACCTCCTTGGCTACAGTAAAAGTTTAAACAAATTTCAAGACTCTGGGTTTTATCACTACATTACAAATTTTACGGCATTTTGGATTAATTCCAGGAACTTGAATAATCAGACATTTACCAAAAATTTTAACGATTTTAAGACCTACTCCGAAAATTTCTTAAATAGTTTGTCAGCATCAGACATATTCATATCGTTAAGTGAAGAACTAAAGTAAGGATTCTTCTACTAATAAAAATAAAATCAAAATTAAACTATTTCAGAAATAATAACTTTATCACGTTTAAAAACTAATTCTTCTTCTAAAAGGGATTTATATTTAAAATCAAACCCTAAATGAATGATTATGACTTTTAATATTTTTTCATCGATAAAAGAAAATTGGCTTTTTAATTTCTGAAAATTTAAAGTCGAATTTACTTGACTACTTACTAAAATCTTTTTCATTTCAAATAGAAAAATCGTCGAGCAAATAAAATTATACTTTGAAAAATAAATAAATGAACAACTATTTTTAAATCGATTAAAAATTTCTTCTATAAATCGTAATATTTCAAAAGGATATACTAATCTTAATATTTCTTCAATGTCCTTTTCAACCAATATTTTTTTCTCAGGAAGATTTTCTTCGATTAAGATTTTAAATTTTTGAAAATCATTATTTTCAACCAAAGAATCCAATTCAATATTTTCATAAGGTCTAAGAAAAGTTCCTATTTCTAATACTGGGATCTTTTTATCATAGAAAAATGTTGGTACTGGTGTCTCTGGCCAGTCTAATGTTTTATCTACCAAAAGTATCATATTAGGATAGTTATTTTTTAAAATTGAAACTTTTTTAATTTTTTTTGTTAAATAGCGTTCTGTCCAAAATCCAACTATTTCAAAATAGAAATTTTTTGACCTATAGCTTAGCATGAAATCTGGAATCATAACTATATTTTCTTCAATAATCAAAGGCTCTCTTGTTATCGTCCATTGAGGAAAATTAATTGTCCATTGTTCAAAAAAAAGTTTTTCAATAGCTGAATCAAATACCTCCTCAGATTGTGCATCCTCTATAATAATCGGAAAATCAGATAGAGGCAATAGTATTCTTTTTTGATTTTCATAATATTGTATTTCTAAAAATAATTCTTCTATTTCTTTCCTAAACATTTCTAAATTTGATATAAATAGCGCATAAATATTATTAGAATACTTGATATTTCTCCCTACAAGCTCGTTAGGTCCTATTAAACTGATAAATAACTCAGACGAGTTATTTTCTTTTTTAACTTCTAAATCTAACTCTAAACCTAAAAATCTACAATTTCTGATTAGGATTTTTACAAAATTGCCTTTGGCAATGTAATTATGTATTTTAAAGGAAATGGAGAAAGATTTAGAAAATAAAAACTTTAAAATTTCAGTATTATAATATTTGATTGTTAAATCAACACTTGGCTTATCTTGACTCTTTCTTATAACTTTAAAATTTTCACTATAATCTGAAAATAACTGTTCTTCTAGATTGAAATCTGTAATTCCTTCGGATTGAGATAGGGTTTCTAGTAATTGCTTTTGTTGTCTAGTCGATGCCCATGTCAACTCTGAATGCTCCATTAAATTGAATAATTTGATTCTATACTGATAGGATTGTAAATCAGAATCTTCTAAACCTTTAATATCATAGAAATATTTAGTAAGGACGAAATAAAGACCTTTTGCTATTTTACTATCCGAAAAAACTTCAAAAATAAAACTTGAATCAAATTCATCTTCTTTAAGACCAATAGATTGTTCAAAATTTTCTATTATTTCTGAAACACCATCAAATTGACTATTATCCATAAATATAGGAATTTCATAAATTTTTGAATCTATGCGAATCGGTCGAAAAGAAATATCCAATTAACAGATGGTCCTAAAGACTTGAAAATCTATAATGGAAGGAATTTCATCCGACATTAATAAAATTATCTATCTAAAAAGGCTTAATATTATGAAACTAATCGAAATGTTTAGGAGTGATTTAGTTTTTTGTTATTCTTGGATCCAAAATAATATAATTCAAACAGACTCAAACAGACAATGAATAAGACTATAAACTGATAAGAAAGAAGAATTTTGCTAAAAACATGGGAACTGCTGGAATAGAGGTTGTAATAGAACCAGCTAAGGAAAATTCTATATTTTTAATAGCATGAAACTAATTAATTAATTCTAAATAATAAACTAAACCCATAGCAATTGCTTAGATTTGAAAATTTGTATTTAGTAATTCAGTAATTAATAATTCAGGTTCATTAGGTATGAGGCTTATGCGTGGTTATCCTAGACGTTTAAAAGCAAAATAATTGCTTATGATGAAGATGCAGCTAATAAATTATAGGTTATATCTCAAGAAAAAACAGGATTAAAATATGATTTCTAAAATCAGAAAATAAATTGTAAAATAACATGTTAGGAAATAAATTAGAGACCTATACTCCATAAGGTATCCAAATATTTTTTACCTGAGTACATTCACGGAGGAATTCTCTTGCTCTGGTTAGATTAAACCAATTAATTTTCTTTCCATTTGATACCCATGTTCGCTTCATATTTGTAGCTGAATTTTCTTCCACGAGGAAACTATTATCAGCTGAACCAAAATACCAAATTGCATCAATATCATGATGAGTAGAAATTATAGGTAGTAATTCATCATGATAACCTGTAATGATGTTAATAACACCATCTGGAACATCACTTGTCTCAAAAATTTGATAAAGATCGGTTGCTAATAATGGATATTTTTCCGAAGGTATAACAGTTACAACATTACCCATAGCTATGGGAGGCATAATAATTGAAATAAATGAAAGCAAGGGATTTTCATCTGGACAAATTAATGCAAAATTCCCTATAGGCTCATTCATAGCTAGTGTTACATGTCTCGTTAATGTACTATGAACCAATCCATCATATTTATCTGCAAAAGCAGCAAACATAAATATGACTTTTATTGTAGTGTCAAATTCAAGCTCTCCCATTTCTTTAGAATAACCACATACCTGTTCTAATCGCTGGACATATTCTTCTCTTCTTTGATTTAAATTTTCAGCAATGAAATACAAGATTTGAGCTCTATTATGTCCAGAATAGGAACTCCATTTAGAAAAAGATGATCTACCAATATGAACGGCATTTCTAATATCTTTACGATTTCCTCTTCCAACCTCATCTATGATTTGGCCAGACGGATTTGTAATTTGAATACTGTACGTCGCGTCAGGTCGAACTTGCTTGCCACCTATGTAGAGTTTAGGAGTCCGATTTATTTGTGGTATTGATTGTATTAAATCAACTTGTTTGTCTGTTGTCTTTGATTGTAATTTTAAAAATTCATTTTCAAAACCATTTGTTTCTTCTTTATGAATAACATATTCAAAGAGACCTTCTTTACCACCTTCACGACCAAAACCTGATTCTTTATAACCACCAAATCCAGAACCTGCATCAAAAAGATTTGTACAGTTTATCCAAACGGATCCAGCTTTGACTTTTGGAGCAATATCTAATGCTAAATTAATATCTTCCGTCCAAATTGAAGCCGCTAATCCATACACAGTGTTATTAGCTAACTCCACTGCTTCTTTTGGTGTTCTGAAAGTTAATGAAACCAAAACAGGTCCAAATATTTCTTCTTGAACAATTGTTGAGGCAGGTTCAAGATCTGTTATTAAGGTTGGATGATAAAAAAATCCTTGATTAGGTAATTGCCAAGTGGGTTTTATCACTCTACCACCTTCCTTTATTCCAACACTTACAAGGTTTGAAATTGTTTCTAATTGCTGAGAAGAAACGATAGCTCCCATATCAATTGCTTTATCGAGTGGATTTCCGACTCGTAGTTTTTCCATTCTTAGACGCAATTTTTCAATAAACTTCTCTGCAATGCTTTCTTGAACTAGTAGTCGAGACCCAGCGCAACAGACCTCTCCTTGATTAAACCAAATAGCATCAACAACACCTTCGATTGCACTATCAAGATCAGCATCTTCAAAAACAATAAAAGGTGATTTACCTCCTAATTCGAGTGATAACTTCTTACCAGATCCAGCTGATTCTTTTCTAATCCATTTACCAACAGATGTCGATCCAGTGAATGCAATTTTTTTGACATCAGGATGTCTAACTAATTCTTGACCTATTAGGGAGGGTCCGGTTACAATATTAACAACTCCAGGTGGTAACTTAATATTGTGACAAATCTCAGCAAAAAGAACAGCAGTGACAGGTGTATAAGAGGCGGGTTTTAAAACAACCGTATTACCCATAGCTAATGCAGGAGCTATTTTCCAAGCCATCATTAAAAGTGGAAAATTCCATGGAATTATCTGACCAACTACCCCAACTGGTTCATATTCAGTCATTTCTATATCCATCAATTGAGCCGCTCCGGCATGGTAATAGAAATGTCTAGCGACCAAAGGAACATCTATATCCCTTGTTTCTCTAATTGGTTTTCCATTATTCATAGTCTCTAATATTGCTAGTAATCTTGCATTTTTTTGTATTTCTCTGGCTATTGCATAGAGGTATCTTGCTCGAACATGGCCTCCTAATTCGTACCAGCTTTTTTGTGCCTTCTTCGCACACTGAACCGCTTCATCTAGATCTTCCTTACTCGCTTTGCTTACCTGGGCCAGAACTTTGCCCGTAGAGGGATTAAGAGCTGTAACATATTCTCCAGATTTTGCTTCTCTCCATTCCCCATTAATGTATAATTTTAATTTAGAATGCCATTTATCAAGCCAATCCTGAGCAAATTGTGATTGTTCAGGAGCTGGACCATATTCCATAGTTTTAAACAACTCTTGGATCTCCATTTATCATTACCTATCCTAATGGATGTCTATGATAAGCTGAATATACACCACTTTGGTGAAATTCTAATTGTCTTTCTATATCAGCTAGTAAACTACTTGCCCCTATTCTAAAGAGTTCAGGTTCAAGCCATCTTGTATCTAATTCTTCTTTCATTAATAAAAG
>DAHXPE010000549.1 GCA_027364495.1 Candidatus Heimdallarchaeota archaeon
TGAAGATACCTTTGCATCAACTCTTGTGTCAAATGATGGTGTATATTCTGCAATTCAACCGTTATTTGGAATAGTTTTATGGTAACACTCAATCAGCAGTAGTAAATTTTTCAAGTTTTTCTTCAGCTGAGTCCTTTGTTATTGTTCTTTTCATTGATGTAGCTTTAACACTGAAGATAAACACTATTGTTGCTATTCCGGATAACCCAATAATTAAAAGACCAAGATAATAGATAATAGTACCAATTCCACCTGTTGTTGGATTGAAGAATATCCAAAATGATGCTCCTAATGTTGATACAATTAATCCTAATACTGAAAGCCATCCAATTACCATCCTAAAGGCTTTAGAAACTTGGTAATAATCTGCAGCCAAGAGAAATATTGATGTAACCGTCAATAAAAATATTCCAAATAACGGTTGAATTGCAGAATATACACCATCATTTGACACAAGAGTTGATGCAAAGGTATCTTCATTTAATTCAATATAGAAACCTTCAACGATATTAAGAAACAGAGCACATATCCAAGTTAAAAGAACACCAATACGAATTGGATCTTTCCATGATTCTTTTCCAGTTTCACCTAATTTGGTTAAAGCTAAAGGAACTAAAGCAATCAATGCACCAAATCCAATAATAGACATGGAGAGATCATCGCTTGCAATACCATTAGCCTGACCACTAGTAAATAGAGTTGGAGGACCCCAATTTGCAGCAGCAGCATAGCCAAGTACTAATGTCATAGCAATTACGCCTACAAATGATATCCAGAGTCCTAATCTTACAACTGTTTTTTTCCAATCTTCAAGTTCAAGCGCATGGAATTGTTGGGCAACTAATCCGACAACACCAGCCATTAAGGCCAACCCCATCATATGAGAATGAGGATCTAGGGTAGCGCCTAAAAAATCACTTGCACCAATTCCCAATATATTTATGTAAGGTGTAAAAAAACTTGCGCCAAAAATTAATACCCAAAGATTGACAAATCCTATCATTCCGGCAATAAATGCTGATCCAATAGCAAAAAGAGTGAGCCAATAAGTAATTTTCATTTTCTTATATGAACCCCAATCCTTTTTTGATAAAGGAATCATTAAGGCAATATAATTGCCTTTTGGGTTAAAAGTACCATTTAACTTTCTAGGTAATTCAAACATTTCAATGAATAATGCTCCTCCAACATCAGCTAACAAGACGAGAGCTATAATAAGAATAGCAACAGCGACATCTGGAAGGTTATCGTTAAGTCCAGGAACAAGATAGAAGAGTGCTGAGATAGCACCCAAGATAACTGCTATAAAAGCTCTGTAGTGTATTGGAAAGTCAATTGCTGGCTCATGCTTGTCAAGCTCAAAAATTGAAATGACTAAACAAGAAGCAAGGGCCCCAATTCCTATTCCTATGGAGTGAAAATACATATCAATTTTAAAATCACCAAAAGCTGGTGGCAATTGCAAAACAGAAAATAATGCTGACATTATTATTATAATTGCCAGTATTAGCCATGTAACAGATTTCAAAGAAATCCTATACAGGTTTGTATGTTCAACAGATACTATTGATTCGATTTCGACCAATGTAATCATCAACTAATACTTATTTTTTGAGCAAACCTTTATATATTTCTTCACTTTATTAATGGTAATTTTAAGCACTATCAGTAATTAATTTAATCTGAATTTTCTCTTTTTTATGTTGTAGACATTTCCCCAATGATGAAATAACCATTCAGATTTAATAAATAAATTAATTTTTATTTATTTCCTACTGTTTCGAATTTTAGTCAATAGAAGATCAAACCTTTTTATTTCATTTTCAAGAAACAGTTACCTAGTCTCTCCTAAATGCTCATACTATGCATATTAACTTTTAAATTTTAATCAAAATTGAAAATAATTGAGTTTTTCATTTTAGAATATTTAATTATTATTAATTAAATAAAAAAGGTAATTTTTGATATTTAATACAAGATTAAATATATTTCACACAATTTGATGCAATTCAATCCAATTCAAAACAATGAAAAAAATTGATCATATTGGAATAGAAAAAAATGTGGCATTTTTCGGAAAGATTGATGAAACAAAAAGAATTTCTGTCAGGTTTTTATTTACAACCAAAATTAGGATCTCTCATTAAATTTAAACAAACTACCATTCTTGTGTTCACTGGTGCGATAACTTATCTTATCAGTTCTTGGCAATCAAGCGCACCTATAATTAATTTTGTTATATTCTTAGTTGGAATATTTTTTGCCGTCTCAGGTTCTACAATACTAAACATGTACTATGACAGGGATCTAGATGCTAAAATGCCAAGGACAAAGACCCGACCATTACCAAGTGGAATGGTAAATGAGTCTTATGTTCTGATTTTTGGTATATTTATGAGCACTATGGGAATCGCTATCGTTGGTTTAGATAATATTGAAACGTCGATAATAGTTCTAGCTGGAATTTTCATCGATACAGTTATTTATTCGATTTTACTTAAAAGAAAAACTAAATATTCTATTTTTCTTGGTGGTATAGCTGGTGGTTTACCTGCTATTGCTGGTCGAGTTGCATTTACCAATAATTTAGATATAATATCTATTTTATTAGGACTATTGGTCATAACTTGGGTTCCCATACATGTTTTAACTCTTGCACTTATTCCTAGAAACTTAGAAGGTTATAGAAATGCACAGGTTCCTATGTGGCCTGTTGTTAGTTCTATCGAAGAAACCTGTAGAATAATTGCTTTATCAGCTATTGGAACCACCCTATCCTTTTTATTATGCTCTATATTCTTGAAGGATAATCTCATAATTTGTCTTCCTATGATATTATTTGGCATAGGCTTAATAATAATTTCCGTTTATAATCTCATAAAACCAAGCCGTGAACTTGCGTTTAAAACTTTTAAAATTGCTTCTATTTTTTTAATTGGTGCATTTTGTAGCCTTATTGTCGGAATAATAATTTAGTTTTCAAAATCCAAAAAAATCATTTACAAAAATCTGAATACTCGAATTTTCATCTTTAAAATATCTAATCTTTTTTCCAAGTAACCATTTACTCCCAATCATTTGTTGGAAGAGGAATTTTAGGATCATCATAAAATATTCCGTTATCAAAAATTAAGAGAACTAGCTGATGTAACTAAGTTACTCAGAGAAGAACCTGAAAGACAGGAATTAGAAATAATTTCTATATTCGTGATCAAATCAACCATTTAGTAAAATTGAAGCAGAATTCAACAGTAGAAGAATTACATGTTTCTTCCCTTGCAATTATATTCATATGAATCATTCTTTTAACGTTTTTGGGGCTGGTTTATGATTGGGATATTTTTCAATTAACATCGCTGTCAATTAGTATAATGTACTAATGGAATGGAATCTATTAAAGATGAATTAAAAAAACAAAATTAATAATATATTGTAAATACCTAGCAAATTTTTTAAAAAATATTTTAATTAAAAAAATGAACCTAAATTTAGTTATTATTTTCCTTGCAACTCAGTTAGAACATTTTCAAGATGATCACATGCCAGTTTTTACTTTAGATAAAGCAATAAGTGCGTTTACTTCTTCAACTAACATTGCAACCCTTTTTTACATGATTGTTCTTATTTTCTTTTGGTATTCAGCAAGATATTGGCAAACACCGGATAAAATACGCCAGAGAGTCAAATTTTTCGATCCCTCTCTGACAAGAAAACTACAGGAGAGATTTCGGAGTCCTTTTCTGGACTGGTTTGCATCTGTATTCTGGTTTTGGATTTTTGGAACCAGTGTTTTTCTCATGTGGTTCATTTGTATGTTCCAGGGACCTCAAGCTTTTCGATATGGTATACCCATTGTGACTGCAGTGTCAACTAGCATGTTTATTCAAATTTTTTACCCTGTTGTTGTTCCCATTCGCTATGGCGATTTTGGAAAAGAATTACCAGTCAAAATCATTCGTTTAGAGACGATGGGTGCTAACACTGATAAAATTAATGGGCTACTTTATAATGGATTACCTTCAAATCATCTTGGCATGGTTGTAACAGGTCTATGGTTAAGTTTATCAGTCTATCAAGTTGATCCATGGACAGGATGGCTTGTTATAGCTGGTGCATTTATAATTTTAGCTTTAATTTTTATGTTCGCAGTTCTTTACCTCGGCGAACATTACTGGCAGGATTTAGTAGCAGCAATAGTCGTTTACTTAATAGTATTAATTACTATTAAATTTGTCATAGATTTTTTCTTCCCCTATCCAATAGCATAAAATTAAATAATTTAAAGCAAGTTCTTTTAGAAAAATATTTCATTCTTGATTTAAATGGTTTAATAAAAA
>DAHXPE010000550.1 GCA_027364495.1 Candidatus Heimdallarchaeota archaeon
TTTTTATTAAAAAACCTTCCTGATGTAAATCTTATTTCCAATAATCAAATTATTGATTATAAAAAATTATCAAAGTGGGTTACTAAGAATAATGAAATTGAAACTCTCAACTTTCTGCAGGAGAACACTAATAAAATAACGTCTATTGAAGAGCTCATCAAGGATAATAACCAATGGCACAATCATTAAACTCTATTGATTTAAAAACAAAACTTATTTATCCCCACGGAATAGAAATTGAGAATCATTTAACCTTAAAGGACAAAGGAACAGTTCTTGTCGGAAAAGATTTACTTGCTATTTGGGATACGATGTTTGATAGAGCATTCGAATATCTCAAAGAACTCAAGGAACAGAAAAAAGGTCCCCAGGAAATTATTAATAAAATTGTAAAAATAGAAGTTCAGGAGATAAACAAACATGAGAGGCTTCTGAAATTTATATTTATCCATTACAAATTGGGAAAAGAAACTATTAGAGTAAATGTTTTTGGACCTGATCCTAATATTTCACAGATTACCTGGCTCTTAGAATTAGTTACTCCGCCTTGTGAATATTTAGAAGAATTAGATTGGTGGATTTCAATTCTTTATGACTCAGCCATGATAGGATTAAAAAATCAAGATCCAAAAGTGGTTTTACTAGCTATTGGTTTAAATCCGATGGAGGAACGATATAGATCTGGACTTTCTTGTGGATCCCATCATCATATTGGAATAGCTGATAAAAAAGAGAAAATAGCTGTTTACAATATGTTCAGAAATTTTGTACCTCATTTAATTGCCTTAAGCTCGTCTTCTCCCTTCATTAATCAGCAACCAAAAGGAACACCTAAAATAAGAGAAATCAATGGTCATAAACAAATTATTGGTCGATTTGTTCATTCAAATAGACTTGCTAATAATACTGGTCAAATTGGTCCTAATATTCCAGAATATCTTCCAATTTTAAAAGATTCTGATTCAAAAGAACAGTTTTCTCAATATGTTAAGAAGACACCTCCTGATGACAGGATGGTAGATGTTTATCCGTTTACTGACTATGGAACAATTGAATTACGCTTTTTTGATGCCCAGCCATTCCCAGAAAATAGGTTAGCGATTATTTTATTACTACAAGCGTTAGCGTTAAAGGCTAAAATACTTGTCAAGAATAAAGCTTCTATTCCATCAATTGAATCATCAGTTTTATTTGAAAATAGACAGAAAAGTATTGAAATGGGATTACTGGCTCAATTCTCAATTGATAATGGTGTGGAACCTGAATTTGGGAAGTTTTATAATTACAATTTAGTAACTGGTAAAAAAGCAACCAGGTTGCTTGACTCAGCTATATCTATGATGCTTTATTTAAAGGAAGAATTATTTCAGTTTAATAGACCGGATATATTGAATTATTTATTAGTCCCTGTACTTGGTACAAAAGAATACGAAGCTCCATACACAATTTCAGAACATTTAATTTCATTATATGAAATTGATCGAGATATTCTAAATCTCTTTTCACAAATATATTATAGATCACACTCACATTATTCATTAGTAGCACAAGGAGATCTTAATTCGTTACAATTGGTAAATATTGCCGAGGATGAAGTGAAAGAAGCACCATTAACTAATTTATCATCCAAATTACAAAAAGATTTACAATTACGAGGAAAAAAACAGCAAAAAATTGATAAAGCAGAAGTAAAAGCAAGAGTAAGTTCAAATAGACCTAAAACAGAAAATCCTAAGAAAAAACAATTCGTGGAAGAAATAAAACCAAAATTGACTGAGAAAGTATTGGAAATTAAACCTTTACCAGTTGAATCAGAGGAAGAAGAAGTCGTTGAAGAACAAATGGTTACAGAACCACAAGAAATACCTGCTTCTTTAAAAGGAATAGTACCAGTAACAAGTAGGAATGTAGAGGCCAAAAAGAAGAAGACATATATATCAGCATTTGATAAAATTGAAGAAGAAGATTTATATGTTCCAACCATTGAAATAGAGGCAAAATATACTAAAATAGAATCTAAAATTGCTAATGTAATGAGGAAGAGGAGAGAAGAAATAGAATTAAAGAAAAAAGAACTATATAAAGAACATTTAGAAAAAGATAGGGTAGATTTTAAACCTGCTATAAAAGGAGTGAAATTTGATTTTCCAGCTCAAATTTCTGGAAACAATGTTTTTGGTTACATACAAATTGAATGGCAAAAAAATTCAATTTATAAATTGCGTAACAATTCAATCTTTTTCTATTTATCAGCAAATACCATAGATAATTCAAATAAAAGACAATTAAAAACCATCTCAATGAATGTGAATGTACAACGATCATTACAGGCCAATGCAAGTAAAATACCAATTATTTTCTCCTTAGAAGATTTACAAGGAGATTTAATAGTGGAAATAATGGCTGTTACAGGAACAAATGAACTTATATTTACTAATAATATAAAATTAAAACGTAAAGATGAAATTAACGTAAAAATTCAAGAATTTTTTGTTAATGGAGACTTTGGACCAGTTGAATGCACTTTTCAAATGCTGAATAATACACCTAAAACAAAAGGAAACTTTGATTTGTTTCTAGCAATTCCAGACTATGAAGAAATAGCTATAAATTCATCATCATTAAGTCTGGATCAGAACGAAGTTTTCCAAAACTTTAATTTTGTTGATTTAGATGCATTGTATCACGGAGCACCTTTTTATGTAGTAGCTAAAGTTTCTGTCGGAAGATTGAAAAAAACAAGTTTATTTGAAGCAATAAGAATAAAACCAACCGATTCAACGGTAGTTCAATGGGATATTCTCACGGAAGAAGGGAGGCCAGATTTTACTAAAGCTGATAAGAAAAAATCAAAATTTGATTTAAAATTTTTATTCAATTTTACAAAAGAATTACCACCAATAACCATAGAAATTTTTATGAATACTTTACCTGAAGGATCTACCAAAATGTTACTAAAATCCGATGTGAAAAGTATCATAAATGAGAATGATGGGTACATGGTATCAAAAACAATTAAAATCCCTAAGAATTGCGAATATATCTATTTTGATGTCGAAATAACAACGAAAAAAGGATTTATACCAATTGATCTTATATCAGATCCATTAGGATTTCCTGTAAATATCTAATTTTTGAAAATTTGGTTTTATTAATGTTTAAATGTATAAAATTAGTTTTTCTCTTCCTTTTTTGCTAGCACTAGCACAATTACACAAACATGTACAAGTATTCAAACTATGATTTCTACAATAATATCAATTATAAGCTCAACGACAAAAAAAACTACAAATTTTACTATAGTAATAATGATATTAGAAATTTCAATTGTATTTTTATTTGAATTATCTATGGTATTTGCTGATAAATAGAAAAAGATTGAATTGTTACGCAATTTATAAATTGAATTTTTTTGCCATTCAATTTGTATGTAACCAAAAACATTGTTT
>DAHXPE010000560.1 GCA_027364495.1 Candidatus Heimdallarchaeota archaeon
GTTTTATGGAATAAAGACATGTCCTTGTTAGACACTATTAAAGCAATAGCGTTAATAGACACGGCAGTACTGACATTTAGTAATGAAAATGATTCAAAAAACTTTTTTAAAGATTTAATTAATCTCCTAAAAAAATTGAATTTGAAAGATCCAGAAAGAGTTATTAATGAGCTTTCAAAACAAGAGGCAACAAATATGATAATGGGTAAGGCTCTAAAATTAGTATTGCTTCAAAGATTATCCGAGCTTGAACCAAATAGTGCGGAAATCATTTATGTCATTCAGCAAGTAGCCAACAAATAATTTAAGTTCTTCTATCTATTATTAATGGACCTTAACATCTCCAGATGTTATTTCTTCAATTTCTCCTGAATTCTTTTTAAAAAGTAAACTACCAGAATCAGTAACCTTTATTATTTTACCTCGTGAAATAGTTCCAGAATCTAATTTCATTATTTCTACATGTTTGTTTTCAATTTTGCTGTAATTTAACCATTCGGTTTTAATTTCGTTCAAAAATAATTTATTTTGATTCAAAAGTTTTGCTTCAATAAATGAAATAGTAGGCTCTAAAATATCTACAAAGGAAATGAGCCTGCTTTGTCCAAATTGATCATTTAAAGAAGTTATTTTAGATAATAAATCTGGAAAATCATTCATAATTTCATCTAAAGAATTATTAACATTACAACCAAGACCAATGATTAATGTAATATTGTTATTAGTCATAATTGTTTCTGTTAGAATACCAGCTACCTTTTTATTGTCAATCAAAACATCATTAGGCCATTTGATTTTTGGGGAAAGATGAAGGAATTCGAGAGTTTTACAAAGACTAATTGCAACAATTGCTGTGACCCAAAAAGGAGAAAGTTCATCAAGTGGTGCCATATCTAATTTTATTGAAAGGTATAATCCACCAGGATTTGAAATCCATCTTCTATTTTTCTGACCTTTTCCTTGAGTTTGTTGGTACGCTATAACAATAGTTCCTGTCGGTAATTGTAAATTTTCTTTTATATAATTGTTAGTAGAAGGGATTTCGGCTAATAATATAGTATTTTTTCCAATAAGTTTTGTTGTAGTTTTATTTTGCCAAGTTTTAATTTCTTTTTGCCATTCGTCAAAAGATTGCATTTATGATAGATTCCATGGTAATTCAATGTTTTGTTTCTGAAAATTCTGTCAGAACTTTTCCTGTACTTGATGGGTGTAGAAAGGCAACTTTCAGTCTTTTAGCACCTATAAAGGGTTCTTCGTTTATTAATTTTACATTATTTTTCTTCACCTGTTCCAACGCTTCTTCGATATTAGCTACTCCAAAACAGATATGATGCAATCCCTCACCTCTTTTTTCGATAAATTTAGCAATGCTAGTTGAAGGATCAGTTGGTTCAAAAACCTCAATAACAGTTTCATTCGAAATTTTAAATATAGCTGTTTTTATTTTTTGACTTTCAACTGATTTTATACCTAAAAATTCTAGTTGGAGTACATCACGATAATAAGGTATATGTTCTTCAATATTTTTTACAGCAATTCCAATATGATCTAAAGTTTTTATTTGTTTTGCCATGATACATATTCACCAAAAGATTTTTGTTGAAAGTTATTAAAAGATGTCTGGTGCAACATATTCGCCCCAAATTGATCTTAAAACATTGCTTATTTCACCAACTGTGCAATAACATTTTACACATTCTAGAATGAAAGGAATAATATTAGTTTCATCATTTATTGCAGCATTTTTTAGTTTTCCAAGATTATTTGAGACAAGATCATTGTCACGGGAACTTTTTAACTTTTTTAACCTTTCTACTTGGTTTCTTTCAATGGATTCATCGATTTTTAGTAAGGAAATAGGATCTGTTTGTCCTTGGAATTTATTAACTCCAACAATAATTTGTTCTTCTTTTTCAATTTTTTGCTGGTAAATAAAAGCTGAATTATGAATCTCACGTTGAGGATATCCATTTTCAATAGCTTTAACCATTCCACCATAAGTCGTCTCTATAATATCCAAATAGTTTTGTACATCAGCTTCAATTTTATTTGTTAAATATTCAATGTAATATGAACCTCCCAATGGGTCTATTACAGAAGTCACGTCTGTTTCATAAGCTAATATTTGTTGTGTTCTTAATGCAATTTGAGCAGTCTCTTCAGTTGGCAAAGCTAAAGCTTCATCTAAACTATTCGTATGTAATGATTGTGTTCCACCCAAAACTGCAGCCAATGCTTGATAAGCGACTCTAATGGCATTATTATAAGGTTGCTGAGCTGTAAGGGTAGAACCACCGGTTTGAGTGTGAAAACGAAGCATTTGAGCCTTTTCATCAGTTACATGGAATTTTTCGTTCATTATCTTAGCCCAAATTCGTCGTGCTGCTCTAAATTTTGCTACTTCTTCTAAAAAGTTATTATGCGAATTAAAAAAGAAACTAAGCCTTTTACCAAATTCATTAGGATCTAAACCAGCTTTTATAGCAGATTCAACATAACTTATTGCATTTGCAATGGTAAATGCAACTTCTTGAACTGCTGTGGATCCAGCTTCACGAATATGATAACCAGATATTGAAATTGTATTCCAGTTGGGAACATTTTGAGCACAAAATTCAAAAATATTAATAATTAGTCTCATTGAATGGCTTGGTGGATAGATATAAGTTCCTCTAGCAATATATTCTTTTAATAAGTCATTTTGGACTGTTCCGCGTAAATTTTCCATCGACAAACCTTGCTTTTCTGCAACTGCAATGTAGAGACATAGTAAAATTGCAGCTGTTGAATTAATAGTCATTGAAGTACTAACTTTATCTAAGGGTATATTTTTAAAAAGGAGTTCCATGTCTTCTAAACTATCAATAGCTACACCTGTTTTTCCAACTTCACCTCTAGACATCGGATCATCTGAATCCAGTCCAATTTGAGTTGGTAAATCAAAAGCTACGCTAAGACCTGTCTGACCCTTAGAAAGGAGAAAAAGAAAGCGTTTATTAGTTTCCTCTGCAGTACCAAAACCAGAATATTGCCTCATGGTCCAATACTGTCCTAAATACATGGTTGGGTAAACTCCTCTTGTAAAAGGGTATTCACCAGAAAAATTAAGATCTCTAAAATAGTCTAAATCCATGGTATCGATAGGACTGAATATCGGTTTGCTTTCAATGGATTTATTTTTAATGGAAGATTGAGATTTCTTTAACCATTCATCATATTTCTTGTCATAATTCGATTTGTCAAGATCCATTTTTTTCACAACTAAATACTTAATTGAATGGATTAGAATAAATCAGTTTATTTCAATAATTAGAATTTTGTAAAAATGTCAAGATATTTAAAAAATTAGATTTTTGTTCAATTAAGAATTATTTTGAATTTTTATATCTATAATCGTATGGTAAATTAAATGGGTAAGACACAATTCCCACCAATGTCTGATGCTGATTTATCCAGGTTCTGGTATTGTCCTAATGATAATAGTAGATTACAACCCAAGTTAGAAAGAATAGCCCAAAATGCTTTTTTTAGAATTGAAAAAGATAACATGGCAAATAGTATTTACAATGCTGTGTCGCTTAGGAAAATTCCTGAATCTGCAACACAGTATACAGAACTATTAGCAAAATACATGCTTGCCAATTTACCTGCAGAAGTTAATGAAGTGGATTTAGTTGGAACTGAATGTCCTACTTGTCTGGGTCGATATGCTTCTCCTAAAATGGTAAAGGTTTTAGAATTAGGTAAAGGAACAGGGAAAGCTTTATTTGATACTCATGCAAAAATGGCAACAAAAAACTATGGTAGGTTTAGAATAGTTGATCGTTTTGGTTTCGGTGGAAACCAAAATCAAGATCAAAACTCTTCAAATTCAGGAATGAGAAACCTCTTTTTCCTTGGTTTCTTGTTTGGTTTTGTGAATCTAATCATAGTCTTCTTTCTCTATTATTTTATGGGCTTGGAAATGAAAATTAAGAATAAATTTTATCCCATAGGTGCTATAATTCTTATTGCTTTACTGCTTGGCTTCTTATACACGTTATTTTATTTTGACATTTTAACTCCAGTTATGAGAGGGCTAAGATTATAGCCATCAATATGGTAAATTTATCTGATAGAGCTTATGAATGAGTGAATAAACGTATAAGGATCCAATTCATTTTTATTTATTTTTTCAATTGCTTCATTTATCAAAGAACCATTTTTTTCTTTTAATAATTGTTGAACAGCGAAGAATTGAAGTATTGCTATTAGTTCGGTTCGTATTTTGTTTTTTCTTTTTAATTTAAAATCACCAGATTCTTGTAAATAATTCCAATGATGTGAAATCGCTGTTACTAGGTTATTAATTCCATTCACCTCAAAATTTACTTCATTTGCCCTTGTTTCGATGACTAATGGAGTCCAGTCTGATTTTTTTTTTTCAGAATCTAATTCTAACACTTGTTTGATAAATAAAATTTGTTTGTCTTTGCCCGGTAAATCTGATTTATTTACCACAAAGACGTCAGCTATTTCAAAAACACCAGCTTTTAATGCTTGAATTTGATCTCCAGAACCGGGTATAGTCACAAGAATAACAGAATCTGCCATGCCTATTATATCAGTTTCTGACTGGCCAGTGCCAATTGTTTCTACAATTATTATATCACATCCGTAGACTTCTAAAATTTTAATAAAAGCAGATGTTGCTGGTGCTAAACCGCCTAATCTACCTCTAGATGCCATTGATCTAATAAAAACATTATTATCTAATGCAAATTCATCCATACGTATACGGTCCCCTAAAATTGCTCCTCCAGTAAATGGTGAAGTAGGATCAATAGCTATTATTCCAACGATTAAATTTTTTTTACGATATTGTCTAATTAAACAATTTATAATTGATGATTTACCTGCGCCTGGAAGCCCAGTAATACCAATAATATGAGGCTCTTTAGAATTATATTGTAGATAAAATTGTTTTAACTGATTCAAAGCTGCTTGATCATTATTTTCAATCAAAGTCATAAATCTAGCAGTTAGCCTTTTATTATGTCCTCGTACTTCAGTTAGGTAATCAATATCCATTTATATTTCACTTAGGTAGTATTGAGAAAAATTACACAATTAAATAATTTAAAATAATTAGAAATTTAAATAATGATTATTAATATAGAATTAAGACAGTAAAAAAAACGTATTAGAAGTGTTTCTTATGAATGACGAAGATGATATTCTAGAAAAACCAAAAAGTAAGCAAGTTTCTGATTTACAATCTTATTTAATGTCACTCAAACTTGAAATGAACATAGAAAAATATGAATATATCCTAGATAAAGATTTTGTCACAGGAATTCGTCTCTATGTCAAAGTGTTAGGATTGATTAAGCCTGTTGATGTTCAATTTGATGAACTAGGTTTTAATGAGACCAGACTTAAAAAATCTCAAGTAGATATTATTTTCAAGGCTAAGTAAAAACTCTTTTTTTAATCCAAAGATTTTTTTTAAAGTCTAAAACTGTTTGAACACTCGGGACATATGTTTATTTCGAGTAATTTTTTATTTGTACCTTTACAAAAAGCACACTTTTCATTTACAAGCGTTCCTTGAGGAAGAATTTGGCTCTTGGCTTTTAATAATGTATCCGTAGTCTGATCAGTTGATTGTTTGTTGAACATATCGTCATACATTTTAAAAAATACTACTAAAGTCCAATAATCTTCATGCATTTTGAGAAATTTCTTTTTTAATCTATAATTCAAGTCATAATTACTTATCTTGGCATCATTTGGAAGTTCATCTTTATTGTTTAAGACGGATTGAATATAACTTTTTTCACGTTTTGATAATGTTGTTATTGGTTCCACCTCAAGATAATATCACATTCAAAAATAGTTTAGTTCTAAATAAATTTTGGTAATCATAATGAATAGTGCACAGTTCGAAATTCCTTTTGCAGGAGCTAAACTCACTTTAAAATTACCTGAAACAGTACAAGTTGAAGTTTTAAAGCCAAATGAAAAAGTTTCAGAAGCACATTTTGATTTACAACAAAAATGTAGCGAATTACTTATTGAAAAAAATTGGGTTCACCTTAAAGGGAAAAAAGTTCTTTTTGTTGTCAATGACGCAACCCGAGCAACACCTACGGAAATATTACTGGATTATCTTGTACCTTTTTTTAAACCATTAGCCATTTCATATGATTTTATTATAGCTACTGGTTCTCACAGAAAACCTTCAGATCTGGAGTTACGAAGTATATTTGGAAAGTATTACAATGATGTGAAAGACAATGTATTTGCTCATGATGCAAGAGATGAGTCTAATCTAGTTTCTTTAGGTAAAAATTCTTTTGATTCAGAAATCAAATTGAATAAGTTATAATTTGGAAAATCTTGAAATATCGTCTTGTGATTTAGAAAGAATAAACGATGATGTAGGTAATTTGAAGAAACTTAGAAATTTTAACATGAGTTGTAATCGGATAGAGAAAATTCCAGAATCTCTCGATCAATGCACAAATCTTGAAGTATTGAATATTTCAGAAAATAGAATTAGTTCATTACCAGAAAATATTGGCAAAATGGAAAATCTGAGAGAA
>DAHXPE010000192.1 GCA_027364495.1 Candidatus Heimdallarchaeota archaeon
ATTTTTTTCTATCTTAATTAAAAAATGTCATCTAATGCTACTGTTGCACTTACTCCTGCTTCCGGAATGTCCGATAAGAAAGCTGGCGCCTGGGCCGGCCTTACTTCTTTCTTTTTGATGTGGTCTTTTCTTTACATCGTCCTTGTAGTTTTCCGCCCTGGATGGGTTTGCGCCGCCGCACGTGAAGGCGAAGTTGTCGTCGTAGACCCTGTTCGAGCTACCCCTCAAGTTGATCAGGCAAGGGCCTTTGTCGTTGCGCTAATCATTACTCTTGTTGTTATGCTGATTTTCTGGCTTGTTGCTGCTACTGCTGTCAAGTAAATTCTAAATCCTAACAACATATAGAAAGGGCTCAAAAACAAAAAGTAAAAAGAAAGCAAATATTCCCATCAATAGTAAGAATATATAAATATGTATTCGGACTATCCAAACAGTGAAAAAAACAAATTAAATCAAATGATTTAATTTGAACATCCTAAATGCGTAAAGGGAAATATTCTAAGCAGAATTCTCGTACGGTTTATTTCTAAAATTATAAGCAAATTTATATGAATCTGTATTATCATCATTAAATTCTAAATCTTCATTTGTTAAAAGTTTTGTAGGATCTACTTTCTCTTTAATATTTCCATATAAATGTCTTTCAATCTTTACATTTAATGGATATTTTTTTCTATTATTAATCCAAAATCTTGCTATTCTAAATACATCTCCTGATTTTACTTCTTCTTCATTTTCCATTTCTTCTGGGATTTCAAGTCTAGATGTCATTATATAATCCGCCAATGTTCCATATAATTTTGCAAATTCGTAATCGGTCATTTTAATTATACCAGTTGTCTTTTTACGCTTTGGATTGTTATATATATTCATAGAGTTATCAAATTCTTGAATTTGATCAAGATCAAAATTCTCATCATCATCATTTTTATCCGATTTCTTTTTTTGAGAATCATCAATATCTTCATCTTGATTTTCATATTCATTAATATCATAATCATAATCATCATCATAATTATTTTGTTCATCTTCAGAATCATATTTATCGTCATCGTCAATAATTTCACGTTCTTCCATTTTAATGGAAAATTTTTATTTAAAATTTCAATAATAATCAGGTATTTTTATTAGGATTTATTTTGAATTGTATTTTAGGTAATATACCCATTATAAAAGAAAAATAAAAAATTTTTTCCTAAAAGATTTTTTAGGAAGAAAATGGACCTCGATGAACAAGAAGTTCAAATGCAAAGCGCAGGAGACGCTAATTTAATGAAAATTCTCCCCTCTGAAAATGATGCTCTTTCTTCAGGTTTAGTCGCATTGTTTACGTTAAATGATGGAAAATCAGTTAAATCTCTATTTGATTTTATGACTTCATACCCTGAATTTACAATTGAATTTCATCCTGAAGGATTACAAATACAGGAAACATTAATAGATTCAAAAACTGGACAGATTGATATGTCTTCATATATGATATTTAAGGGAAAGGATTTGGTAAAATATATATTTTGTCCGCAAAATCTACCATCAGGTTTCTCTCAAGATTCTATTAGTATAAAAGTTTCTTCACAAACTTTCTATACATATGTAAAGAAGAATAAAACCACAACAGTTATTAACGTAGAATATAATATTAAAAATCCTAAATTATTAGTATCTGTTACAAATGGATCTACAACTACACCATTTTATTTGGATTTTAAAATTGTTCCAAAATCCATTTGTCAAATACCACCTAAATTAATAGATCCAAATATTAGAACAGATTGTAAGTTTACTAGTGAATTATTATCTGCTAATATGGCAATTGTATCAAGTAAGCACATGAACATTCTTTATGATTTTAGTATTTCTATTTTTAAAGAGGGTTTTTATGTTTGTAGTGATGCATCTGGTGTTGGTGGTATTCATTGTGGAAAAACAGAGGGATCATCTTTTAGATTTTCACTTAAAAATGCTGTCGGTAAAAGACTTACTAAATTATGTAAAATTAGTCCTAGATCAACTGTATCATTTTTTGCTTTAGACTCTTCAGTATTTAAAATTACATGTCCTACCGGATCATATGGTGTAATGTTTATATTTCAATATCCTAAAATGGATTCTCAGGTTCTTTCTAACTATCAACAATTATCTTACAATACAATGCAAATACCAAAACAAGTAGAGAATCATCCTTATACCGATAAACAATTAATTTCTATTCAACATAATGGACAAATGTATCAATTAACACCTGAACAATATCAACAATATATGTACCAAATGCAAAATCAAAGAATTCAAAATACAAATAGTATGAGTTTATCTAATACTTTAAATTCAATTAAACAAGAACAACCCACTCAAGAAAATGATAAAAAAACTGAGGTAGTTATTGCACCAATAATAAATTTACAAACTCCACCTAGTAGTACTAAGTTACCAATTCATAAATAAAGAAATGATAAATTTATATACTTTTATTAAAAATGAGTAAATATAATATATGGAAAAATAGATACAAAGGTAACTTTAATAGAAAAAAGAAGGATGAAAATACCACTCAATATTTCGATTCTTTAATACCAACATATATAGTAAAAGAAGTATCTATAAAAGCTCCAAAACTTTATTGCAATCATTACAATGATGGTATATGTTTGGATTCACGTATTCTATTTCCAAATATTCCTCAATTTATACAATGTGCTTTTATAGATCCTGGAAAAGTTAGTTGTGCAATTAGAATAGTAAGAAAATATTTATATAATGGGGATATTGAATTACTTTGGTTTGGTATACATAATTTTGGTATTGGAATGGAACAAATAATGGTAGGTGTAGAAAATGAACTAGAGAAAATAAAAACAAAACTACAGTTATGTCATCATATTGTTATAGAAAGTCAGTTTATGAAAAATGAGGTCAATTTTAGAACTTTCCAACATATGATTTCATATATTGAAAGAAATGTTAGAAATTCAGGTATGAGACCGATAATATTTGAAGTAAGTATTGAATTAAAAACTGTCTTTATAGGAGGACCAAAAACAAAAAGTCAATATGGAGGTACTGAAATAAAGGAATGGTCCAAAAAGAAAGCTATATATGAATTACTAAAAAGGGGTGATTATATTTCATTATCAACATTAAAGATGTCTCTTGATAAACAAAATGAGGATCTATCAGATACGGTATGTTATGAATTTGCATGGTGGTTCTATTTAAAATGTATAAAACATCTTTTTCTAAATGTTAAATGGATATATTTACTTTTAAATTAAATTTATTAATAAAAAAGATGGAAAATTGCAAAATTTGTAATGATCATTTTATAGCTAAACTTGTAGGAAGGGGTATTTGGCATGAATGGCACTCTGTAGGATTTGTATCTGAATGTAGAGATCACATTATCTCATTATATACTGTTATTCTATTATATAATAAGAGAATAAGATGTAAACATTGTAGTGATCATTCTAATGATTATATTATTGAAACTGGAGATAAAGTAATGGAGATATTAAATAATTATGAATTGACAGATTCAGAAGTAATAGAATACTTTAATCATTGGTTATATGATTATCATTGTAGAGCAAATATCCATTCCGGTAAAGATCCAAAAACTTTTCCTTCATATGATGAAGTAGCTAATTACTATTTAAATTATGAGATATGTGATAAAGATTGTGATAAATAGATATATTATATTACATCTACTATAAAAATTTTTATAGTAAAAAAGATAGAAATATATTATATTACATCTACTATAAAAATTTTTATAGTAAAAAAGATAGAAATATATTATATTACATCTACTATAAAAATTTTTATAGTAAAAATATGAAGATATAATATAAAAATTTTTATAGTAAAAATATGAAGATATATTAAAATTAAACAATTGTTCAATTTAAAGTTCAACATCATCAAAATCGTCAACTGGTTTCGCTTTTTGCGGTTCAATAGATGATGTTTGTGATCTATTATCAGATGTAGGTTTACTACCACCAAATCCACTAAAAAATTGTCCAATCATTCCAATTAAAGAGTTAGGATCTTGCCATCCAGTTGGCGGTTCAGGAACATCCGAAATACCATCGGAATGTAATTTTGCAGTTCCTTCTGGTGGAGAAACGAATTTATCAATCTGTTCGAAAATAAAATCAGGTGGAGTTGCATTTTTACCAAATGTTTTTGCAGCTCCATTAATAGAACAAAAAGATACAACACCTGTTATAAATGTACCTAATGATCTTATCCATAAGGGATATTCTTCACCATCATCGTCCGAATAAAATTTTTCAGCAAATTCAATCAAATATGTGTCGAATTTATGAATAGTTTTAATTTGTGCCTTAAGTAAACCATTAAGAAAAACATATCCTTTTTTAACATGTCCATACCATTCGATTAATGCAATAATTAAAACTAGATAAACTTTCCATTTCATAGCAGTTTGATATATACAAATTGTTTTAACAACCTGTTCGTATCTTTCATGAATTAACTTTAAGGGAAGAACGTTAAAATCAGGTAATTCAATTTTCCATTTTGGATATTTAACAACTAACATATTATAATTATTTCTGAATTTTTCTTTTATTTTATCCTTATCAAGATCTGATAACATCTCATAATTTGGTATTTTTGATTTTTGTTCGATAGGTTCACTTGTAGGAATCTGAAATCCAGGTGCAGATGGAATATTATTCTGTTTATTTTTATTACTTTCTTCTGTTTTTTCATTTTCTTTTCTTTTCTTATAGTCTTCCAGTAATAATCTAATAATCATTTTTTCTTCTTTTCTTCTTTCTCTTGATGACTCTGATTCAGAATCATCAGAGTCATCTGAATCTTCAATATCATTAGATCTCTTTTTATGACTTCTGTTTTTACTTTTTCTTTTATAATTACTTTCTTTTTCTGTATTATAATTATTTTCCAGATCCTCATTTATAGTTACATTAGGTGTTTTTTTAATACCTCTAGGAGATAATGTTTTTGGAGTATATTCGTTCTTTTTCTTATATTGTTCATCTTCAATATAAGAAAAAGAATTTTTATCACTTTCTACTTTTTTAGATTTAAGATTATTTTCATTTTCTATGAAATTGGATTTCATATAAGAGGGACTATTATTGGTAAAATTTTGATCAAATTGTTCTTCCCGAACAGTATATATAACTCCATTTGGCATTGATACTTCTGTGAATGAAGGTGAAAAAGATTTATATTGAGGAGTTTTCATTTGAATATTATTATCACTATTAAAATAACTTATTCTTTTACTATTCTCACTTGATCCACTATTTATATATTTATTAATATAGGGAACTGGAATTTTTAATTTTTCACTATTAGAAGTACCTTGATATTCAGGTGAACTTATGATAGTTCTATTTTCATAATTAAATCCTTTATAAGAACTAAATACATTATTTGTTGAAGATCTGGAAGTATTACCGCCAGAAATATCACGAAAATTTCTGTTATCAGCGATATTTGAAATCATCTTTTTTGGAAAAAATCTTTTAAAGGATTCTAAATTAAACTAAAATTATAAATTTATATCGTACCAGTAATATTAATACTTGGCATTTGGCCTTTATTAAACATTGCTAATCTATCACCAAAAGCTATTGAACTACTATCGATACTACTAGATTGTTGAGCAGGAGGCATCATATTACCTGTCATCATTTGATAGTTGGAATTAGTAATTGGTGGTGGTAAATTAATTCCCATAGATTGCGATAAAGTATTCTGTTTTAAATTGTTATTTGTTGATTGGAAATTATAGTTTTCTACGGAATTACTTTGATCGGAAGAAGGAGATTTTGACAATTGTTTGGATGAATTTACTTGTGTTTCCCCTTTACCAAGTGGAGTTTGATTTGCTGTTAAATTGGATAATAGCGAGTTAGAATTTTGACCTTTCTCCGGTAAACCGCTATCAGAATCCATTGGATTATAGGTATTTCCAATTGTTGTTTTACTTACATCGGTAAATGAAGCTGATTTTAACCCTGCAAGAAGTTCTTCCATTCCCAATTTTAAAGTATAATCATCCGTAATACCGACTTCATCCATATATTTGTTCTTTTGTTCTTGTGAATCATTCTTAGGAGCAATCTGAAATCTTGTAATTGTAGTTGAAGTGCATAATGTTTTAGTTGATGGTTTTGATCCAACGTTAAGCTTTTGAAAAGTCAATTCAGGTGAATGTTCAAACCCTTGAGGTTCCATTTTCTTTAATTTACCATCAATGAGTTTATATCCTTCACAGATTTTATATAAATTTTCAGGTAAAATAACAGTTGAAGGAACACCAGGTTGCAATTTAAGATTTACTTCCATCTGCTGAGGTCTTTCATCTGGTTTCTCTTTATCTTGCCAATCAAGAGGATTCATAAAGATAGTCCTTTGAGGAGAGGATTGATCAAAAGATGTTTTAGTGAGTTTTTTAAAATTAACAATTTTTGCCATTTTACTTTTAACCAAAAGTGTTCCCAATTTATATTGTTCAGATAAAAGAACAGAATCTGTAAATTCAGAAAACGGATTAATCTCTTGAATACCAAAAGTTCCAGGTTCTTTCATAATCTCATGAACTGCTGGAGTTGTAATAGCTCTGTCAATCTCACTGATAAATAATTCATGATCCGGATTTTCGATATCATAAACACTTGGAATACACTTAAGGTCACCATTATCAGTTTTAATAGTAGTATATCCTCTTGGTGCAATAACTGATGGAGATTGCACTTTACATGAAATTTCACTTCCATCAGTTGTAATAAATTTCATTTTCTTGAATGTATTAACACCGGGTTTACCGTCTTTACCAGTATATGATTTCTTATCAAAATTTAAAAACTTAACTTTAGGAAATCGTAATGTGAAGGGTAGGCGATTTTTAATTTTACGATTTTCAGGTTGTTTTTCATTCCAATCATTGAATCGTTCTTGTGTACTTTCAATCCATTGCTTAAATTCTTCAAGATTGTTTGCCATGTTTTTTGAAAATTTTCAGATTTTTTTTCAGTTTTAAACTTTCGGATCTAAAATGGACAGCTTTTTTCCAGAACAAAAGGTTATTATTATTAAAGATAAAGATTTCAACCTTGAATCCGATGAGAAAATTACAATTAAAAATAAAATGTTATCATTAGTTTTATTCCATGATAACTCAAGTATATCAAGAGATGTATCTAAAATTTGGCAAAAATTAGCTAATAATATACCAGGTATTGTTTTTTATGCTTGTAATCTTATTGATAGTAGAGATATTGCTCAAGAATTCTCATTAGTAGCATTAGATGAAACATCTCCATATAGAGAGTTCGCACGGAATAGAACACCATTTATTTTAGTATATAGAAATGGTAAACCTCAGATGTCATATCATGATGTTATTTCTGAAGTAAGATTAATAAATTTTTGTAGTAAAATAATTACAGGTAAAGTATCAAATAAACCACCTAAAGTAATAGAAGATAAAAACTATGAGAGTGATGGTACAGATGATGATTCATTACCGACTAAAATAAAATAAAAAAATTAAAAATGGAAAATAAAATGAAGGGAATTGATCTTCAAAAAAATCTTGAAGCAGGTAAAAGAAACCTAAATAATACCTGTAAAAAGTTAAATGATACCAATAAACTTTTACTTATCCAAAAATTTATTAATTCCGACAATTGGAAACAATTACATGATACACCAGAAGGTCATGATATTGCTTACAATTATTTCACAGAAGTTTTTGGAACTAATAAAGTAGCTTTTTATGATAATGGAAAAGTTACGCATGATAAAGATAATTTATTTCCTTCACTTAATGAAGGTCAAAAGAAATTTATTTCTAAAGTAGATAAAAATAAAAGAAAAGGATTATTTCGTTTTGGTAATGTTGCTGTTTTATATATTGGGTCAACTGCAATCATGCAATCTTATGATGAAACTATTACTACTATGATAGATAGTTGGGGAAATTTTATTGCAAGTATTGAAATGAGTTGGACTTATTTTGTTGAAGCTGAAAAGCAAACTATTACTTCTTTAGAAGCTTCGAGTAATTCGGCTAGTTCGATCCAACAGCAATGGCAAAATTTTACTACAAATCAATCTAAAGAATTTATGACAGAATATAACTCTTTAAGCTCTTCATATCAAACTTATATGAATTCGATTGAAAATCAATGGAGTCAATTAGGAGGTTCTAATATGTCAGATAGTCAATGGAGTGAGTATATTACAAGTGCTGAAACTTCGTGGGCTCAAATGATGAATAATGATATTTATAGTTGGGAAGATTTTATGTCTTCTGAAATGAGTTCTTGGCAAAATTTTTTACAATCACTATGACTTCCGAATTAAATGTTTGATAAGTTCACTTTAAATATATAACTATATATTTACTTCGAATTTGAAAATTTAAAAATGAATAAAGTTTAAAGAAAAAAATATTAAAAGATGGAATTGAGGAATTTACAAGATGACTTGAAGGGATTGGTTGATTTAGCAAGAGAACTATCAACTTTAACCGGTAATGACGATCAAACTATTCCAGCTTATTGGGTAAGGTCTACAAATGCTTTTTCAACTGCATTGTCAAGAAAAATTGTAGATGAATATGAAAATACTAATCATATTAATAATCAGGAATATTCAGATAAAAAGACACCACAAGAATTAAGATTTCCTAATATTAGGAAACAAATTATTGAAATTTATGAGACATTTGAAGATGAACTTTCACAGGAATTTATGATTACACAAGAAAATGGTAAGAAAAAATTAAACGATAATTGGGTTAGAATTAGAAAGGAAATTTCGGAAGATGAGTTTTGTAAAGAAGATGAAGAATTATCAAGATCAATAAGATCAAATCAGGGATTAAGAATTGTTATTAAAGAATATACTTATGAAGAGATTAAAAAGGGAAAAGTAAATATGGAATTACCAATTTCTGAATTATATCGTGCATGTCTCTATCTTGATAGAAATGGAATTAAACATCCACGTTATCCTTATGTTTTTATTAATCTTATTTATCATTGTTTTAAACATACAATCTCCGAAGATAAATTATCATCGCGTATAATTCAAGTACTATTAGATATTCAAGAAAGAAAGGAATCTCTTTTAATGAAAGAGAAGAATAAATTAAGTTCAACTATGGAATCAGTTAAGAAGAGTATTTCACCCTTTATTAGTTCCAATAAAGAACAATTTAGTGGATTAACAAATCAAATTGAAACACAATTAACCGGTCTTACAGATGATAGTATTGATGATGTAGCAGAACAATGCCATAAAGCAATTGAGACATTTACTAGTAATGAAAATAAAGATTTAAGTCAAATTATTGGAGATATGTTATCTACAGATTCCGATAAAGTTAAAGAAACAATGGAAAAGGTTGGTTTGGGTGAAGATAATATTAAAGCTTTAGTTGGTAGTGTTTCAGATGGACTTCCTAACGATAAATTAAAATCAACAATTCCCTCTTTTGAAGATATTGATGCTATTATAAATGGAACTAAATAATTTAATATTTTTTATTGATTCATTCTTAAAATAATAAAAATGAAAAAATCACTATAATAATTTACCAAATGGGAATTGATGGTATCAATGATACTCTTAGAAGTAAAGCAGAAGGTGTTATTAATTGTTTAAAACAGTCTGGAAATAATATTAACGAACTTATTTTTCACAAAGGTGTTAATTTAGCTAATTTTGCAGGTACAAAAATGGCTTTTGATATTAGTATTCTTATTAATGCAAAGATGATAACCGCTCATAATGAAATTTTACTATCACAAAGTAGTATGATAGGTGGATATGATAGAAATATACTTTTAAATAAAGCTATTAAAGGAATTTTATCTTTTTTTGGTACTATTATCGCTAATGGTATTACCCCTGTAATAATATTTGAAGGAGAAACACATCCATATAAACAAGTAGAAGTCGATAAAAGAAGAGAAAAGAAGAAGGAAAAAAACCAAAGAACAGCCAATTTAATTAATAATTATATGGAATCTCATCCATTAGAAAGAACTCAAGCTATGGAAGATGAGATCAAAAAGTCAATGAAAAACTCAGTTAGGATTACTAAAGATGATATTAACAGTATTAAAAGAGTTTTAATTGGATTAGGATTTAGTTGTATTACAGCTCCATATGATGCTGAGAAATTATGTGCTTCTTTATATAAAGAAGGAATTGTTTCATCAGTATACGGAAATGATACTGATAATTATCCATTGGGAACTGGTGTTCTTGTAACTAAAATATATTGGGATGGGAAAATTAGTGTTTGTGATACTGTTATATTGGATGAAATTTTTAAAGTTTTGTCATGTGATTTTGGTTATCAGGTAACACCTGAAATTTTAATTGATTTATGTATTATTCACGGTTGCGATTTTAATGAACGTATGTTAATTCCAAAGGCAAAATCAAATTCAGAAAATCCCTATAAATCATGTGGTCCAGTAACTGGAACTGAGTTTATTAAGCAATATCGTCATTTTGAATATTTTCCTGCTTCCCTGCAACCATTTTTACCACAACTTAATTATCATGTTGGTAGATATATGTTCACCCATCATAACACAAGTGGATATGATAATGAGACTACTAATATTGATACTGATAGTTTTCTTAGAAATTACAGTTCAATTATGAATGAATATAATGTTGATAGATATATTGTAATTCAATATAATAATGCTAATTTTAATGTACTAAAGGGTAATAATAAACCGAATTTTCAAAATCCAATGATCGATAATGGTCATCATAATACTAAGATCGGAATTGACATGATGTCAATTTATTAATATAATTTTATTTAATTAAATAAAATGGAAGTAAATGGAAGACTTTTACTTGGTGGAGATCCAAATGGAAAATTTGGATACTACTATTATAAGATAATAGGAGATGGTCATTGTTTCGTTAATTGCTATCTTCAAGCTTGTTGTCCAACATATCAGAGTGAAGCTGATCCCATTAGAAAATTTAATATGGCAAGAAAACTTAGATTAGATTTTGCAAATTTTTTAATCTCTGATTCTAAAAAATCAATTGAAGAGATATCATTTAGGTTAAATATATTAAATCCAGCTGTAATGTCTACTTTTTTATCTTTAGAGAATGGTGAGTCTGCATACTCAATATTATCAGAGATAAAATCATATTACGATGAAAGAATAGATAATTCCATAGATGAAATCTATGGATTAATTTTATCAATGGAATTAGTTGATAAACAAACTAAATTACCCTTAAGTTTCGAACAAATTAAATATATATATGAAAGAGATCATCGTATTAATGCTGCTATTTATGATGCTGTATCGGAATTATCGGAGACACCAAAATACGAAAAATACGGTATTGGAATTATACCTCTAAATATTGGCTATTATGAATTAGTAAAAACTGCACCTACAGATTATAATGATATTATAAGAACTATTGATATTCTTTTAGCTGAAAGAGAGTATTTGAATTATCAAGAATCAATTCTATTAGCTGAGTTTTTTGATATAAATGTTACCTATTTTCCATTGGGTAATTATCATAGAAATCATCAATCATTTACTGATTTTAAAGATGGAGTTCCCGAGATGTTATTAATTAATTTAAATAATGTTCATTGGAACATGATTTCATTTATAAAAGATAAAGAGGAGAGATTACTATTAATGGGTGTTTCAAAAGAAACTAAAGATTCATTATTTAAAATATTAGAAACATTATATTCAAAGAATCGTCTTTCAATTTAATTATTTTACAATTGTAAAATAATTCTGTAGAGATTCTATTTATTTTCTCTGGCTTTTCGTTCTCTCATCTCATCAAGTAATCTCCAAGGTTCATTTGACATAGATTGAACTGACTCAGGGGATAATTGAACTCTTGTTGGTGGAGACATACTTGATTGTGATTTTAACTCACGAAAATTGGTTTTAGTTTTCAAAAGATCTTTAGCTGTTTGATTATTAATTTCTACAGTTGCAGGAGCGGGATTATAAGCTAAAGCTACAACTACAATAATAACGACGATAATTAGTAAAATTAATGCAAGAATTGCTGAATTGCTATTGTCCATTTTATTTCTAAAATAAAAATAAAAAAAATCTTTTTTTCTTATTTTCCTTTATTTTTACTTGTATTATATATTGCAAATTTATAACAATTATAAAGAAAAGAATTCTAATTAATTTAGTATTATTTAACAATAACTCATTAATTTAATAATACAATATTTATATAAACTTATATTTATAACAACTATAAGTGTATATCTACGAGGGTATAATTACCGGTTAATTTTTAAAAATGGATTCGGATGAAAAATGACAAAATTGTTTTTTTCCTTAAAAAGTTTTATTAATAAAAATGTCGAATACAATTCAACCAGATATTCAACCTAATAGTTACGGAGGTAGTTTCACAGCTTTAGCTCCAAAATCAGTCGCTACTTCCGGATTTACTGCTAGAACCTTAACATCTTCATATCAAGGTATGATTACTACTTCTAAAATGGAATTACTCAATGGATTTACACCAGCCGATAACTCTTCAACTCAAAAATTAACATTTCCTCTTCTCTCCATTTCGGAAAACTCATCAGATGGTGTACTAATGTCAGTTCATCCTGCAACTGCGGGTACCACCCCAAGTTTATATAGAGAGAATAATTCAACAGGTCAGAGTCTCGAGTCTATGAACTACGATGCCACCGCCAATGGTGTAGGTACCGGATTCGATCGTACTACATATACTTTTTCACAGACCAGACTTGGTAACAAATACTTAAGACTTGGTGGAACTATTTCAGCTTACCAAACAAAAGCTTATATTTTAAATGCAACTGGAACAACTGGATCTCCTACTACTTATGGAGTAAACTCTGGATTAAATGGCGGTTTGGTCTCATCCGCTAACCCAAATACAGATTACGGACACTGGCCAGTTAATGTTACTATTCAAGCACTTTTAGTTTCTTACGAAAAATTTGTACTGAAAGCGGGATCACCTGTTTTAGCTGATGATGTTCTTCAAGATATGAACGATAAACAGGTTAAATTTTCTGAAATGATTGGTATAGCTGATATTAATGGTAATTTTGTCAATGATTTTGTGGTTGATCCGGCTCTATATCAGATCGTTAAGCAATTTTCCACAAATGATATCTGCTTCCATTCCGGATCCGCAATTCCAGAAGGAACCACTATTTCTGTTGGA
>DAHXPE010000094.1 GCA_027364495.1 Candidatus Heimdallarchaeota archaeon
CTTTTAGAATGCAAAATCGGTAGAGATCAATTTAAATATTAAAAGTGAACTAAATAATTGAAAACAAGCTTTTTAAGGTCCCAAGAAGTTTTATAATGAAATATAAGAATAATTTTAAATATATTTAAGGCATCACTGATAAAAATTAGATAGTACGATATGAAGAGATAAAAAATTTTAAGACATTTACCGTAAAAGCCAATTAACCAGAAACTTTATATTTTTCCATTTTATTTTATTTGAGAAATATTTTTTTGTTGCATTGGTATAATAATAATTTGTTAAAAATGAACAGAATTTCAAGAAAATTCTATCAAATTTTTAATTTGATTAACAAATTATCAGCATATTTTAATTTTAGTTTATTTTGAAAACTAGGAAAAAGAAAAATAAAAAAAGGTAAAATTGGGCTTTTGTTTGCAAAAATTTATAATTATTAATGTGCAAAACGTATAATAGGTAAAGAATTGAAATTTGCAAAGTATTTAGATTAAAATCAACTAAATCAAGCCGATTATATTCTAAAAGCGAATGTAATGCATAATTGATTTCAAAACAAATATAAACAGAAAAAGCTATAAAAATTTGTCAGAAAACATTATATTTATATGAAAATTTTCAAATATAAATATTAAAATATTAAAATTGGTTAAGTAATATCGAATTAGAAATTGTAAAGTTACTTTTAAATCAAATTTTGATAAATTAATTATTAGTAAATCAATTCTTGATTGTTAAATGGACGTTTAACTGTGACAGACGAAAAAAATATTGAAATTAAAGCGAAGATTATTTTAAAGAAAATGCCCAAGGCTGAATATGAAGCCATCATGATTCCATATAAGAAGCTAATGCTACAATTTGAGAGAACGTTACGTCAATTAGCTGATAACGGAACCATATCATTTAGCATAGTCGATAAATTTACAAAAGAATTTAATTTTGCAGAATTACAACGTCTTCATTTTGATTCACCAGAAGAACAAGAATCTTTTCTACAAGCTCGAACTCAGCAACCTGTTTCTCAATTTGCTTCTCAACCACAGCAACAGAGTACTTTTGGTTCTAGCCAGCCTCAACCAGCTACTGCTCGACCTTTTGGTATGAGTCAAGCACAACCACAATATCAGGCTACTGGATCAGGTTTTAGCCAGACACAAACACCACAAAATCCTACAGCCCAAAGACCAAGTGGTTTCACATTTGGACAAGCACAACAACCCGCACCAACACCATCAAGTAATTATGGGTTTGGAAAATCAGAATCCCCCGCGTTTGGAACACCATCATCAAGTCCAAGACCTGGAACAGCACCTCCTCAAAGCAGTTTTGCAAGACAGGAATCACAACAAAACGTATTTGGTTCAACTGGAACTGGACTAAGCTCATTTTCAGATCTTTCAAAAGATGCCAATCCACCGACTCCTGCGTTTTCACCACGTTCTCCACCACCAGCTCAACCTAGCTTCATGCCCAGTTCAAGTGATTTCAATTCACAATCCAAACCACAAGACAGTAAAGTAAGCGTGGGAATTGATGAAGAAGATCGTGCTACTGGTATAGCTATTCTTCGTAAAAAAATGCTAATGGAATTGCGTAAAATAAGGAATGTGGTTGAACAAGAAGACGATAGTACTTTTTAAGTATAGTGATCATAAAATTTTACGAACTTTTCTTTTTGCGACTCGTCTTTCCAACCAAAATACTTTTTTTCTAATTTTATAACTTTCTTTTAAAGGTTTATAAGGTTTAATTGTTGAAGACAGAATTACTTTATCAAACTAATATGTATTTAACAAACTTTGAATCTGAGATTACTAAAATCGAAGATAAAAATATCTATTTAGCCAAGACTGCATTTTATCCAACAGGAGGGGGTCAGCCACATGATATCGGAACTATTCAAGTTAATTCAAAGATTTTTCATGTTGTTGATGTTGCAAAAGACGGTCAAGATGTCAAACATGTTCTTCAAGAGTCAACAGAAGAGTTGAATGTAGGTCAAAAGGTTATTGGTAAAGTAGATTGGGAAACAAGATATAAATATCAAAGAACTCATACAGCAATGCATATTTTGTGTGGAATTATTTATCAGGAATTTGATTCGACCGTAACTGGTGGTCAAATAAAACCCCTTGAAGGAAGAATGGATTTTGATATTGAAAAATTCACTCCT
>DAHXPE010000103.1 GCA_027364495.1 Candidatus Heimdallarchaeota archaeon
TTTTTACTTGATATGATTGGAATTTTATCTAACTCTTTTTTATTAGCATTAATATCAAAATTTATTAAATCAAACAGAGTATAAATATTGAGTTTTCGTAAAAGTTTTTTAGAGGCTATATTCAAAATCTGTTGGAGAGTCAAACTTCTTTTTTGAAGGCAACTTTAGTAACATCTATACTATTCGGATTTCTACATGGTTTCTTAAATTTAACTCGTGGAACTGATGTATTTCAGTGGATGATAGCGGTAGGAGTTTCAGCGACAATATTTGGTTTTGTATTTTCTTATGCTTATGAAATAACAGGCAAAAACCTTCTTTTACCAATTATAATACATGGAACTTGGGATAGTATCATTTATTACTTTAAAACAGTTTATAATTATCATACTATTTTTAATATCACAGCAGAAATCTTTTCACAGGTAGTGGCTGCATCCGTTTTAATTATTTTATTATATCTTCTAAAAAAATATGTTTTTTCTTTTGAACCTCGATGAATATATGTATTTAAATTCAATAACATGAATCTTAAACAAAAATTTGCTTACATTAGCAATTTAAATAATGTAAAGGTCGTCATAATTTAAAATACTTGAAATTTTTTATTGGAAAAAGCAAATCATTCTTAAAAGGGACTTTTAATTTTTTCAGCAATCGTTATGTTTATAATCATTGGGAATTCTAGGCATTTATCTTTATATATTTCAGCAAATTGATTTTTAAAATTAGTTTAGCGAAACAATTTTTAAAAGTGATTTAGTTGGCATTGGATTTTATAAAAAATCAAGAAGGCAAAGGCCTATCGGGGTCCGCTTATAAAATAATCGAATTAATTGAAAAGAAAGGAATAATTAGCGCATCTGAATTAACCGATGAACTTGATATTTCAACTAGAACAATTCATTATTCCTTGAAAAGGCTTTTAGAAGCAAAGTATATCAATAAAAGGCCTTATCTAAACGATATGCGACAAACTAGATATACGATAAGTGAGGAAATAATAGAGAAAATTAGAACAGAATCCAAAATGCTAAAAATGCCACAATAATTTATGTATTTTGTTTTATCACGTGATTGTAATTTCATTGCTAATTAGTTTTTGTGCAAGTTTTTTCCATTGATTGAGTTTTTTACTTGATATGATTGGAATTTTATCTAACTCTTTTTTATTAGCATTAATATCAAAATTTATTAAATCAAACAGAGTATAAATATTGAGTTTTCGTAAAAGTTTTTTAGATTTATTTCCTAATCCCTGTATATCAGTCAAATCATAGCTTGATATTGTAAGTTTTTTACTTTTAATTTGTAATTTAGCAATTGTAGAAAAATTTGTCTTCTCTAATATAGCTCCAAGATCTTTCAACGTTAATTCTATAATAAATTGTTTAATAACCTCTAAAACATGATGAAGTTTCTTTTCAGGAACTTTCTGGAGAAGTTCAACGAAAGTTTCATTTCTAACCAATAATTTGGGATTTGATGCAGCGAGAAAATAATTCCCTCCTCCCCCAAAAAATTGTAAAAAGATTAATTCAGTTCCCCCAAATACAATAGCTGAAGGTTGAACCCCAAATAAACCCTGAACATAACTATAAATGACTCCCAAAAAATTACCAAGTAGATAAGGATCTTTGGGAGGTAAGAAGGACAACGGAATGTCTATTCCATTTTTATCTACCATAATGGCCCAATTTTCAGAACTTACCTTTGAAAAATGTTGTTCCAAAAAATTTCTTAGTAAATAATGAAAAAGTAATAATTCAGTCAGCTTTAGAGGTGAAAGAGAACATCTACCTTTATCTACTAAGTCATTTAAATTATAGCGCTTATCAACTTCTATTTGTCTTAAAATATTTTTAAATACATCATCAATGTCAAAATTAAATTTAGCTTGATCAATGACAAGAGTCGAATAAAGGATGGCAGCCTGTCCAACTAATACTGCGCAAATTATTTGTTCGATTTCAAATGGAATGTCTTCAATCAGGTCTATTAGTTTAGTCGTTACTTGTAGGTCACTTATTATAAAAAAAAACTGATCCGAAAGATTGACAATAAATATTTCATCTACAGCAAGAGATGATTTTGAAGGATTTTCTAATTTTATACTCGCAACACCTTCACTGTATAATTCTCTCCCGATTGCTTGTAGTGATTGAATAAAATTTACAGTTGTTTTTTGAAATTCGTTTTGTTCGCCAATAAATGCATCTGTAAGATTATCAGAGGCTTCTTTACTTTCAGATATCCTATTTAATCCAAAAGACCATTGGACATGATCCGACTCTATAAAAAGAGCCCAATTTTTTATATTCATAAAATTGGTAGCCTCTTGCAGTTATAAATTAAGATCATACATTAATAATGAAAATTTTCAACAACACGGGAGATAATTTTAAGTAAAGAAGCCTCGTCATCAGTAACAATACCATCCTTCTTAGCTAAAATTTCTGGATCACGTTTAATTTGAACTAAGAAAAAATCAATTTCTTCGAACTCTTCATCTGTTATTACTCCATCTTCTTCTGCTTTTTCAATTACTTCATTAAATTTAGCTAAGTTCCAGGTCGCACTGGCAATGATTGCATCCTCATCAGGAGTTATTTGACCGTCTTTTAAGGCTTGCCTTCTTAATAATTCAAGTAGGTTGCCAAGTGTTTTATCTATCATTTTAAATACCTTATTTTCATTCCTTTTCTTTTAAATTTAAATTATGATTAAGAAGGATTAATGAAATAGTTGATTGTATTATCGTACACTTGATTTTAAAATCATAATTTAAATTAATAGTGCCTAAATAATCTTTAGTTAAATTTAAGCTTTTTTGTATTTGTTCATTGGTTAAATATGTATTTTTATAAAAATATTTCTTTTTTACAAGGAAAATGTTTTTTTTACTTTCTTTCTTTGTCAAGTTACCTAACCTAGATTCTTTGGTAATATACTTTCAAATTTAGAAATTTTTTCTTTTAAATCTAAATTTTCTTTTTCCAATTTAGTTAACCTTTCTTCAAGTTTTTTAATCTCATCATTAGGTGATTTTCCTTTATTTTTTTCAATTATTTTATCTATTAATGGATATTCTTGAAAGGGGATTTTTGATTTTATTTTCAGAAGATGAGAATTTAAACTTGGGTCATTGAATTTCCCCAAAGCATTAGCTAATGCTCTTAAAGTTTGGGAATTTTCTCGGAGCTTTATTTGGTCAATAAATAATTCTTTTATTTGTTCTTGATCTTTTTCTTCAGCCCAAGTTATTGATTCACTTAAAGCATTAATTAAACTTATTATTTCAGAGTTTGTTAGATCTTTTCTTTTTAAATCCTCTAAAAGATACTGTGTAGAGGCTTTTGAACGTAATTTTCCAATTGCATTTCGTTTTCCATTAATAAGCAACTTTTTTTTATCGACTGAAGGAGTATAATTTTTCAAAAAGTTGAACATTTCATCTTTTTTCTCTTTATACATTCCAAGGGTCTGTAATGAATTTACATAAGCTAAATATAGTATATCATTGTTTATTAGTAATTTCTTTATTTTTTCGATTACTTGCTCATTTATTGGTATATTTTGAACTGTTTTAACCAATTCTTTTAAAACTAATGGGTTTTTTTCAGTATCTAAGAATGTAAGTAAAGCATTATATGCATGATTATTATAAATCGATCCTATTGTTTCAACAAGTTCATTTTTTAATCCCCAAAACTGTTCCTTTTTATATTGTTCAGCAAGAAAATCTATGGTACCAATTGATCCGTCTTTAGCCAATTCATTAGCACTTAATATTTTATTTTTAATTGAGCCAAAAGAATAAATCTTTTTTAACATTTCAGAACCTGGATTAAATTCGTAATCCATTAAAATTTTATTTTCTTTATCGATTAAGATTTGCTTTGGTGTATTATCAGCTTTTATATAAAAGACATGTTGTTCATCCTTTATGGTAAAAACAAAATCTTCAAATTTATTTTCATTTATTTCTATGCTTAATTCTAATTCAAATTCAAAAAGGCCAATCTCTCTCTCTTTATCCATTTGTGATTGCTGAATTTTTAGTTCAATGAACTTATTTTTAGAATCATAGTTGTAAGAAATTTTTAAAATTGGGTAACCCTTACCATAATACCATTGATCGAAAAATTTCTGCAAATTTAATCCAGAATGAGTTTCCAGTTTTCTTTGGAAATCAAATGTTTCAGCAATTTTACCTTGAAAAGTTTGCAAATAATCGGTTACAGCCTCCCAGAAAATTTTATCACCTAGTAATTTTCGAAGCATGTCGATTCTTTGAGAACCACCAGGATATAAATGACTATCAAACAGACTCCAGGAGGAATCATATTTATTTGTTACAATTGGCCTCACGTATCGTTTTGTTTCATTTTTATATCGTCGCTCATTGAAAAAACGGTCATAATCTGCTTCTTCTTTAGATACTGTTTCTTCTAGCCAAACAGTCTCCATATAGGTCGCCCATGATTCTTTCAGCCAGGCATGAGCAAAATCTTTTATGACTACGGAATCTCCAAACCAAGAATGTGCCATTTCATGAACATTAATTTGATCAACATTCCAAGTATTTTCCTTAGCAAATATTTCATCTAGAACACTAATATCATCCCAAGAAACTAGACTAATATTTTCCATAGCGCCTCCATGTTGAGGTAAAGCATATTGATAGTATTTTGGATAAGGCAATGGTATTCTAAGCTTTTTATTCATCCATTCAAGCATTTTTGGTGTCCTATCGAAACTTAATTTGAGATCGTTAGGAGTATAATTTTTTGTTGTGAAGTATTTTACATGAATAGGACCTTTTCCAGCATCAGCGTCTCTATCTTCATAAACAACTAAATCACCAATACAGATAGTAATCAGGTAACTTGGACATGGAAAATCTAATGCCCAGTGAGCAGTCTTTTTTGTTCCATCAACTTTTTCATCAATTAATTTTCCATTTGCCAGAATTATGTGTTCTGAATTTGATGTTAATTGAAAATCAAGAGTGGTCCTAATAGAAGGATGGTCAACGCAGGGTAACCAATATCTTGCACGTTCAGTTTCATGATCGGCTCCAACATAAACAGGCTTATTTGGATGATCATTGTCAGGGTACGAGTAATATAATCCTGCAATTGGCTTTTTAACTTCGTAAAAAATTTCTACATCTCTGGTTTCATTTAAAAGCCATTCTTCGATCCAAGAAATAGTAATGATACTTCCATCATAATTCCAATTTATTTTAAAATCTTTTTTTTCAGATTCATTATAACTTTTTATTTCTGAAATTGTAAAATTTATACCGTTCAGCTTTAAACTAATTTTAGTATTAGTATTAGCCCTTACTCTTTGAATAACGGATCCTTTACAATATGATTCTTTAATATTAAACGTAAGGTTAATTTTTTGATGAATAGGTTCTAATTGGATATTTGGGCGGTAATGATATTCAGCAGTAGCTGAAGCAAAATCGCCTTTTTTAAACTGACAGTTTTCAACTGTATTTTCTTGCATAACGAAATCTCATGTGAGTGATGGTTAATTAATACTTGATTCAATCTTTATTTTATGACCGATTTATATTTAATATTTCTTTTTTTTTATGACAAAAAATAATATTTTGTTAAATGATAAAAATTTTATGGAAATGTACAAAAATTTTGACTCACGGTATGGTTACAGATGAAATTTCGATTGATTATTGATATCCCAGAGGAAACCATAATTAATTATCAAAAATGGTCTAAATCCTTTGTTGATTTATTGGATGAACCACTACTAGAAGAATTTATTAGAGATTCGGTCCAAGACCAAACTAAATGGGACGTTGAAAAATGTACGCTGATTGATAAAAAAGATTTTAATAAATTAAAGGAATTTTTAAAAAGTAATTCATAATTTGAATTATTTTTGTTTCATAAATAATGAAAAGTCATTTATCTGTAATGGTTCAGGTGAAGCCAGATGCTCTGCATATTTTACGCCAATGAGCCTTCCATATTCCCGATTACGTTCAATAATGCTTTCCACGAAATCTGTTTTATTTTGCTCTTGAAATTGTGATTCATAACATAAAATCGCATCTTTTTTTGCTTCAATGACATTAGAAATATCAACAAAAAATGAAGTAAGGTGACCAGTTTCTCCTTGAGGATTTAAAAATCCAGCTCTATGAATAGGAAAATATAAAACCTTATCTGGCCTGTGAACTGGTAAATTTCCCATATAAGATTCCCATTTAGTTAACCTGGAATAGAAAACAGCAGCTTCGACAATAAGTTGAGCTTGGTAATGGTCTGGAGATGCTAAAACGGTTTTTCCGTACATTACAATTACTACTTTTGGTTTCCAAAGTCTTAATATAGTTGCCAATTCACATCTTGTCTCAAAATTGTCAAAAAGTCTCCTATTAGGTAAATCCAAAGTAATTCGTGCTGTTAATCCAAGTTTTGAAGCAGCACATTTTGATTCGTTAATTCTTTTTTGTGCATAGTCTGGTTCAAAATCAGTTGGGCTACGGTATTTACTATTCATCGGAGTTGGTTCTGCCGTTGTCAGGTCAATTATACCAACCTTTAAACCTGATCTTGCTAGTTTAGCAAGTGTTCCACCTACACCAAGCTCTGTATCGTCTGGATGTGCACCAACTGCTATCACATCAATTTGTTGTTTGTATTCATTTGAAAGAGTGTTAAGATCTATTGGCAATTATTTAATCTCCTTAAAATATAAGTGTAAATAAATTTTGTAAATGAAATAGTCTTTTGATTATCATTTAAATTAGTGATCGATATTTGTGCTTCTATTCTAAGCCAAATTTGCAATATTAAAAAAAGGTAAGTTAAGTTAAAAAAATTTTTTTTTAAAGCTAAATTAAGATTTAAAATAAACAAAAATAAGTTTAATTAATTCTATGTAAAATTACATGTACAAAAAAATTAGGATTTATAAAAGAACCAATTTTTTTTATTTAATAGTTAATTTAGATTTTATGTGAATATTATGGTAAATTTACAAACCTTTGGTCAAAATACAGTGTGGAAAACTCATTATTGCAAAGATATAAACAAAAAATTAGCTAATAAGACTGTTACAGTTGCTGGTTGGGTTCATTTTCTCCGAGATAAAGGAAAATTAATATTTGTTCAATTACGTGATTCCACTGGGATAATTCAAATTGTTGCTAAACAAGAAAATTTACCTGAGGAGTTGTTTGCTTCTATTAAAAAGCTCAATTTAGAATCTGTTATATCTATTACAGGTTTGGTTAGTGAAGAACCAAAATCTATAATCGGAGTAGAAATAATTCCTCAATCTATCATTATTCATTCAATAGCAGCTCCGAAATTACCAATAGATGTCAATGGAAAAGTTAAATTTGATATCGATACAGAATTCAAGTTCAGAGAAATTAGTATCCGGACACCTAGAGTTCAATCAATAATGAAAATAAAATCTGAAATTGCTCTAGTAGTGAGAAATTTTTTTACTAAAAGAAATTTCACAGAAATATTTACTCCATATATTCTAGCAACTGCTACGGAAGGTGGAGCAGAAATGTTTAAACTCGATTATTTTGGTCGCCAGGCTGTTTTAGCTCAGAGCTGTCAATTTTATAAACAAGCAGCAATTCAAGTTCATGAAAAAGTTTTTGGAATAATTCCTTCTTGGAGAGCTGAAAAAAGTAGAACTCCTAAACACGTTACAGAATTCCATCAAATAGAAAATGAAATTGCCTTTGGTACCGATCAAACAATAATGGAAGTTCAGGAAAATTTAATGCACGATGTGATTCAACATGTGGTAAAAAATTGTGAAAAGGAATTAAAAGAGCTCGACAGGACATTAAAAGTACCTAAACTTCCTTTCAAACGGATAACTTTTTACGAAGCAAAAGATGTATTAGAAAAAGAATTAGGAATAGTAGAGCCACGTGATGATGATTTTTCAACTCCAGCTGAGTCAGCGCTCTCAAAACATTACGAAGACCCATTTTTTATAACAAAAATGCCAACTCATTTAAGAGGGATTTATTATAAAACGGATCCCCAGGACGAACATTTAACTAATAGCCTCGATCTCATCGCCTCTGAAGGATATGGAGAATTATCATCTGGTGGGGAACGAGTTTCAGATAAAAATGATTTGATCGAACGGATTTTAAAAGCAGGATTCAATCCGGAAAATTTTGAATGGTATTTACGGATGTTTGAATTTGGTTTTCCTCCTCATGCTGGCTACGGGTTAGGTTTTGAAAGGCTCGTCAGATATATTTGCGGATTAAGTAATTTGCGCGAAGCAAGTATGTTCCCAAGAACACCTGACCTTGTTATGCCTTAAAATTACTTTGAATTATAAATTAAAAGATTAAATAAAAAATGGAATTTAAAAAATTCATTTATAAAAAATAATTTTTCAAAAGACTTTTTTTTTTATTATTGTATTTAACTGGAATTATTTTTTGTAAAAAAAAATAATTCTTTATCTGTAAAAATATCTTCTATAAAGAAGTTGAATTACAATCATGACAAATTCTTTTTCCAATGAATTAAATGCATGCGGCT
>DAHXPE010000118.1 GCA_027364495.1 Candidatus Heimdallarchaeota archaeon
GAAGGAATCCTCGGTGTTATTTTGTTCTATATGGACTTTAATGAAATGGTTACTCAAATAACTAATGAAGAACTTATTGATTTTGCATGAAAAATTCATTTAAATTAATTTTGATGAAAATTTAAAATAAAAAAAAATTGAGGACGAATTTTCCAAATTCGTCTTTTATCAAAAATTTTTTTTTTTTAAAGAAATAGTAGAGATTTGTTGCGAAATATAAAATAATGTTAAAATAACTAAGTAATCATCAAAAAAATGAGCTACACAGTTTTTACTTGGATTTCAATAATATTCAATTGAAAACTTATTATAGTACCTGAAAGGGTTTGGATGGTGGTAGTAAGATAAGCACGTTAAATTTTAGAGTCTTTTGAACTCGTTAAAAAAAAGGTGCTGGTGAATTGTGACGATGATCGTCAAATGTGGCTAAGACCACGTGGAGAAAACTGTCCAATTTCAATTCACAACTACCACCAATTATTGGTGACCAAACAATGACAAAAACTCGATCTGATTTAAAAAGATTTGCTGGACTTGATATTGCCAAAGAAAGCATCTATTGCTGCATAGTCGATCATTCAGGCTTCAAAACAGATAAAAGATTTGATACAAAGACATCTGATTTAATTGAACTAGAATATTGGCTTATAAACAATAAAGTTAGTGAAGTTGCTTTGGAAAATACTGGCATTTATTCTGAACCAATTAGTAACGTTTTAAAAAAAAATTTGAGTTGATGGTAGTAAATGCATCAGACACAAAAAGATCAAATAAAAAGAAAACAGATCCTGATGATGCTTGGTGGTTAGCAGAACTATTAAAGGCTGGTACAATAGGAAAAGGAAAGAAAATCGAGATATCCTTCATAAAAGACGAAATTCAAACTGGATTTAGAAAATTAACCAGATTGAGGTCAAAATACGTAAAAGAAGCTACGACACACAAGAATAGAGTTACAAAGCTTTTTCTAAGACATAATATTAAAATTTTTGATATTTTCGAACAGAATAAATTTACTCAGACAGCGATACAGATTTATTTAGCAATAGCAGAAGAAAAACCGTTTAATTTATTTATAGATGAACTAAACTCCAAAAAACAAGAAGCATCCAGAGGACAAAAGTCTGTATATACGAGAACAGGTAAATTTATAGAAGAAAATGAAGAGAAAATTGAAAACATTATGAAATCTGGTGTCATTAGAGAATTACCTAGAGAAGATAAAATAGAATTATTATTAACCTTAAATAGTTTATTTCTTGTTCAAAATTCTATTGAGGTACTTGAAAATGAAATTTCTTTAATTATAGAACCAAATAAAGAATATTTAGAATCTATTGAAATCATAAAATCGATACCAGGAGTTGGAGATTCTACAGCACCACAAATCTTGGCTGAGATTCCACCTATTAAAAATTTCAAATCAGCTGATCAATTTTCAAGTTATGCAGGCTTGACGCCAAGAATAGCTCAATCTGCTGAGGTGAAACATCTTGGTTCAATAACAAAAAGGGGTCCGACGTATTTGAGAGAAGCCTTATTTCAATCAGCAAAAATTGCATCCATGGACAAAAATACTTCGCTTGGAAAAAGGTTTTCAAACCTCTATAAACGAAAAGGTAAAGGAAAAGGAAAGGTTGCATGGATTGCTATTGCTCGTCAGATAGCAAGGCTAATATACTTTCTTTTAACACGTAAAGAGAAATATCGTGATTATGGTTATAGAACCAAACCATGGAAACTTGCTAGAAGAAAATTAGAAAGGTTGACAATAAGAGAAATTTCTGAGGAACTTAAAAAGAAAAATTATCACGTTTCAATTTATTCAATGGAAGATGGTCTTGTATTGAGTTAAATAAAGATAAAAAAAGGAGAAAAAATTGAGAACGAACTTTTCAAGTTCTTCTTTTATTAAAAAATTTTTTTTTTGGAAAATTAGTTAGGAAAGGTTGCGAAAATAGGTATATAGCAGTCTCTTAACCTCAATTGTTTAAACAAATAAAATTTCATATTAAAAAGGTTATTCTCAAACTGTTGAGTAAAAGTTTCTTATAGTGTCAAGAAAAATTTGGATGATGGTAGTAAAATAAGCATGTTTACCTTTAGAGTCTTATGAACTCGTTAAAAAAAAGGTACTGGTGAATTGTGACGATGACCGTCAAATGTAGCATAGGCTACTTTATGAAAACTGCCCAAATTCAATTCACAACTACCATCATTTAATGGGTTCCAAACAATGTCAGAAATAATCTCTAATTTAAAAAGATTTGCTCGTCTGGATATTGCTAAAGAAAGTATTTATGCCTTTATCTTCGATTCTTGAGGTCTTAAATTAGAAAAAAGATTTGAAACCAAAAGTAATGATTTATTAATTCCCTTTCAATAACTGAAAGAGAATCAAGTCAAAGATATTGTTTTAGAAAATAGAGGTATTTATTCAGAACCAGTGATAAGAGTTTTGAACAAGAAATTTCAACTTATGGGTTCTAAATGTCTCTGATACAAAAAGGAGTAATAAAGAGAAAACTGACCCAGCTGATACATGTTGATTAGAAGAATTACTGAAAGCATTTACCATTGTTAAAGGCAAAAAAATAGAAATTTCTTATTTGAAAGATGATGATCAATCCGGGTTGAGAAAACTTACTCGTTTGAAATCTAAATATACAAAAATCGCCACAGTACACAAAAATAGAACAAATAAAATATTTACAAGAAATAATATAATATAATATAAGAATATTCGATATTTTTAAGCAAAACAAAATACCCAAACGGCAGTTCTTTTATATTTAGCAATAGCAGAAGAAATATCCTTTTATGAATTCATCATTGATTTGGATTCAAAAAAAATCTTTGTATCTCAAGGAGAAAATCAGTTTATACACGAACAATAAATTTTATCCAAAACTACCAAGAAAACATAAAAATTGTCATAAAATCAGGTGTTATCAAGGAATTAGATACGAAAGATAAAATAGAGCTATTTTTGACTTTAACTAACTTGCATCTCACGCAAGATTAAATTCAAGCTTTAGAAAATGAGATAAATATTATAATATCATCAAAAAAGAAATATTTGGAATTTATTTAAATTTTAACAACTATTTCAGGGATAAGAGAACAGCTCTCTATTTTCAGAAATTCCACCTAAACCGTGGAGAATTGCTCGTAAAAAAGATTGAAAGATTAACTATAAATGAAATTACTAATCAACCAACGAGAAAGAATGATCACGTATTAATTTAGTCTTTGGATGATGATGTTATATTGAGTTAAATGAAGTGAAAAAAGAAGAAAAAGGAAAAAAGAAAATTACTAAATTAAATAATTAGATAATTTAGATTTGTTTTCTCTTTCCAATGTACTTAATTGAGACAAGACCCATTAAAGCAAAGACAGCTATGAATTCAAATCCAGGCGATGAAACACTGGAACTCGTTTTCGATGAACTGGAAGATGACGAAGAAGATGATGAGGGAGAAACATAGGGGTGAAGACCGCAAGGTTTGTTGGTGGCTGAGCCTAAACCAGAAAAGGAAACAGCGGCAGATTGCATGGTTGTTACTTCGTAATTAGAAGAATTCCAGTAATCATAAGTCTGTGAAATAGGATCACCATCACAGTTAAATGCTTTGTTTGAAGATGTAGCACCTTTAAATCCGTCTGCAACAGCATAGAGAGCGTTTCGGATTTGTTGACCACTGTAAACACCACTTTCGTTGACAGCAGCAGCAGATAATAAAAAGGCATCATAAACATAGTCAGCATAGACACCGTATGTTCCACCAGTAGACTTTAAGTCATTATTGAATTGTGTGTAGAGAGTGTTTGACGCATTTGCACCAGTAGATGGTGTGGTTCCGAATAATTTTCCCGTTAAGTAATCTCGGGTAGCTGTATTGTTGGTAACTGAACCGGAAGCGATACCATCAGTACCAAAGAATGGTCCTGCAATTCCTTGGGATTTAGCTTCTGAAAAGATTGCATTAGCATCAGTTGGGTAAGAAACCATTACAACACCATCAGCAGAGCTAGATTTAATACTTGAAACTTCGGTCGAAAACGAAGTTGCTGATGGGTCGTATTTTGTTTGACCAACGATTGAACCACCAAGTTTTTCAAATTGAGTAGTGAATTGTTGAGCAACACCATTACCATAGGCATTATCTAAGTTTAAGATATAAACGCTATGTGAGCCATGGTTATAGGTTAAGTTAGCCAGTGCTACACCTTGATAGAGATCAGATGCAACAACACGCATTACATAATCACTATCATTTAAAGCGCTAATAGAAGGACTGGTCGAAGCATAGGAAATTAAAGGTACTTGTGCAGGAATAGTTACACCAGCCGCAGCTAATGTATCAGGAGATGCAGCGGCACCAACGATAACTTGAACACCATCTGAAATAAGGGTTTGAGCATCGGTAGCTGTAATGGCAGGATTTGTCTGGGTATCTGCAGAAACGATACTTATGTTAAAATTTGAGTAGGTCATATTTATTCTATAAGCTGCAGCTTCAGCACCAGCCATTAAACCGTCGCCAATTGGACCAAGGTCTCCAGTTGCTGGATAGAGAAACCCTATCTTTACAAGTGAAGGCAATGTACTTGTTTTTGCATTACTTACATTAGTCTGGACATTTATGGCCATCATAGATAAACTCATAAAGGCCAGAACAATTATAGCTTTTTTATTCAATTTTTTTTCACCATGTTTTATTTAAAGTATAAATTTTGCTGTCTGGCAGTGAATTTGTCAGACATGATTATTGTCTTGACAGTTATTTATCGTTTATATTGATTTTGTTCGTTATGTTACCATACTTTTTATTTTCATCTTAAATCGCTATTTTGCCAAATATTCAATATATTTGATTTATGCTCAAAACTATGAGCAAATCATGGTCAATTTTTAATTTATAGAATTTTCCTGAATATTGCAATCTTAACGCAATTAGGAGTCATTTATTAATCCCCTAAGATATTGAATGAATTTTTGTTTTGGAAATCTTTTTAGGCAGATTGATGTTTATTCAATTAGAATTATAAAATTTTTTCCTTGATACTATCTGTTTGAGCTATGATATCTTTTTTTATCCTTTTTTTCAATTTTTTAAATATGCTAAAATAAGAATTTACTTTAGTTATATTTAATAGTTTTTACATAACTCTCAATATATTTTCAGAGGAAAAATCGGTCAGGAAAGTGCTGCTCATAATATTACTGTGGATCTCAGCTAGTGATTATTTAGTAAATAAACCATAAAGAATTAAAGGAGATTAATATAGGCTGGTTATAATAATAGAAGTATGCATGTAAGTATTGGTAAAGTAGCAACCATGATAGGTGTTGCTGTAAGTACGTTGCGAAGGTAGGATAACGAAGGAAAATTACCAGCAGACTGTAAAACTATTGGCAAGTATAGACGGTACAATAGTATAACAATTATACAATATATGAAAAATCAAACAGATGAACTACAATCAGTAAACAAAAATACTTTTGAAACCGCTATTGTCTAGTATGAGGTAGTAAACAAAAAAATGATTTGGAAACACAATAATATATCTGTGAAATGTAAGCAATACAGAGTAAATTCATATATTGTATTTTATTTTTTTAAAAAATCACTATAAGGTCAAAAATCCGTTGGGTTAACTGTTCATCAAGACAAATTTCATTTTTCCCTTTTCAGTAATAATGACTAGAACTTATTCTTTTTTCTGATTCAAAACAGAATTACTAATTAATTTCCCTTTTATAGTAAAAA
>DAHXPE010000119.1 GCA_027364495.1 Candidatus Heimdallarchaeota archaeon
GCCAAGCATGAGTCATTGAAAATAAACCTTTATCACTCATTTATTCTTATTTCTTTAAATACTTTAAAGAGACCTTACTAAACGATTATTTCGATATGTTTATCTGCATTTTACTATATTTTCAAACAACTGTAGATTCCCCATTTTTAATACTTACTATATTAGGAGTTATTTTAATCATACCTAAATCATTTCATCATCTACAAAATATTCTTCGAGGCAATTAAATCTTATTTATTCATTGTCACAGAATGCCTCACTATCCATTCTTCTTGTCTTATTTGGGGCAATTAAATCAGTATTATTTCTTCAAAGGTTTATAATTTTTTGAGCATTTAGTAATTATCTCAATAAAAAACCTAAGGGGATACCAAAAGGAAAAGCTCATAAAAAATTTAAAATATTTAATAACGCATTTTATTCATTTGTTAACCATTCAGCTTGATTGTGGTTACCTGTTTTTTTTATTATTTGCTTTTTTATTATCGACTCATTTTCAAATGAGATCATTTTTTTTGACTCCACATAATACTAAAACATATTCTTATTCTTCTTAGCAGAAGAATTATCTTTTTTAATATACTTAAGAATTTTTTCAAACTGTATTTTCAGAAAGTTTTTCTTGACAGTGGTAAATTCAATTAAACAGCATTCTTGTAATTTTAATTTCTTTCCCTGCCTTGATTTCATGTTAATTATTGACTCATTCTATACTTAGTCTTACTATTCTTTATTTTCTTCTATAATTTGTTCTATTTTGTCAAATGTTTCATTACTTAGTATTTCTTTAGCTAATGTTTTTGTCTTTTAATTGTAACTGTTTTTTTTATATAATTCCAGAATTTCAATTTTTTTTTCTGCTCTTTATTATTAGAGAGTGCTGAAAAACTCAATTTAACCTTTTTCGAAAAAGTCAATCTTTATTCAGATTAGCCAATGAAGTTCAAATTTAATTTTTCCTTTTTTCAAAAATCGAATTATTCAGCACACTCTATTAGTAATAGTATATTTATTATAACCAATTATTACTGAAGCAAAAATCACAATAAGACCAGTTCCACCAATAACAGTTAAAACTATTATTCCAGGTGAGGTGAAAAATGAATTTTCGGATCTACCACCATCCGTTATAGTCCAACCCAAATTTTTTATGAGCTTTTCCCTAGCCGCCTGTGCTGACCTACTATATTGTGAGTTACCTGCATCAAAAATTACTTTGTGTTTTAGAAAAGGTAAGGATGACCAACCCAGTAATAATTTATCGTAATTAGAAATAGATAATTGAGCCCCAGTAAACATACCACTCATATCAGTTACTCTTGAAACATTCCATGAGCCGAGTGGTTGATTAAACCTAATCGCATTAGCGAACATACCACTCATATCAGTTACTCGAAAAACGTTCCATGAATTAAGTGGTTGGTTAAAAATGGATGCAATGAAAAACATATAGCTCATATTAGTCACTTGTGAAACATCCCATGAGCCAATTGGTTGATTAAAACAGATTGCATTATCAAACATAAAACTCATGTCAGTTACGCGAGAAACATTCCAGGAGTCAATTGACTGGTTAAAATTAGATGCTCCTAGGAACATATCACTCATATTAGTCACATGTGAAACATTCCACGAGTTAAGCGACTGGTTAATCCTAGTCGCATAAGAGAACATGTCACTCATTTCAATTACTTGTAAAACATTCCACGAGTTAAGTGGTTGGTTAAAATAGATTGCATTAGCGAACATACCACTCATATCAATTACTTGTGAAACATTCCATGAGCCAAGTGGTTGATTAAAATAGATTGCATTATTAGAGACTGTTGAAAAACTTTTTTTAAAACTCTTTTTAATTTATTATAAAAACACAAAATCTTCGCATTTTCAGTTCATCTTGTATTAATTACGTTATCCATCACCTTAATAACCTTTTCAGTATATCTTTTAACTTGATTACCGTGAAACCAAAGAAAATAACGAAAGAAAAGTCATTATGAATATATATTGATTTAATAGAATTTTATCTAATGAGCGTTTGATTTGTTTATAAAATAATGTTACCTGACAAGAGTTTTTAAAAGAATAGACCTGCAAAATTAGTATAGGTCAAATACTCGGCTCTGTGGTTTTCATACTACTCCTAAATTACATCTAAATTGAAATCTAATTATTCTTTCTAAATTTATTAAGCTAGCTTTAGCTTTCTAATTGTTCTTGAAATGTCTGCATGATTTCAGTTATAACAGTTCTCCAAATCTTTAGGGCGTGCTTATTTTGTATAAATTCTTCAAGTGTTAACATGAATGATTCAACAAATAACGAGATATGTTTTTTTTCTACTCCGTATTTTTTATGATTCTTTATTATTAATTGTAAATGCTCAAGTAATAGATAAGGATAATCGATATAGGATATGAGTATAGCTAATGATACGTGAAACATTTTATATTGTTTTTCCATATCAAGATTCTTAAATAATCCTCCAGCTTTTGTTTGTAAAAAATAGTTGTAGAAAATTGGTACGAGATCATCTAATCTGTTTTGTATAGCTGTTAGGGAATTATAGAATATAACTTTTTCTTCATTCGATAGATGTTCAATGGTCTGCAACATTAAAAGTCCTCGTACGATTAAATCGTCGAATTATTGAGATCCTTCAATTAAAAATAAATTCCTAGACATTCGTTAATTTTAAAAAAAATATTGAAATTCTCTATCGTACTTAATTACCTAAAAAAGATAATAAAAATACTATAAGGTCAAAAATCCGTTGGGTTAACTGTTCATCAAGACAAATTTCATTTTTCCCTTTTCAGTAATAATGACTAGAACTTATTCTTTTTTCTGATTCAAAACAGAATTACTAATTAATTTCCCTTTTATAGTAAAAA
>DAHXPE010000122.1 GCA_027364495.1 Candidatus Heimdallarchaeota archaeon
TCCATTCAAGGAGGGCTGACATTACAGTCATCATTATTTCTTCACTAACCTCAAAATTAGAATTATTTTGATATTTTCAAAGTTTTTTTTTAAAAAAATTCTTGTATAATTTATATGAAATTTTGTATTAATAAATTATCATATTTCGAAAAATATTTATATTTTTTTTGGTTAAGTTTATTACCTGAATTGGTCTTGTTTCCTTATTTCATATATTTTTCTACTTTGGATTTCAGCTTATAAATGCTTTTTTGCATGCTTTTAAATACCTTACTAAATTAAAATTAATTGTAGGAAAAATCATTTAAAAACAACTCCGTTTAATAATTTCAGAATTTATTCTTATGGTATAGTTTATGAACCAAGCAGTTAAAGATGATATTATAATAGCAGTAAATATTTGGAAGGATATGTTACTAGATTTTTTTAAAGATGATATAGAATATATATATGCTAAAGGTTCTAGTTTGAAGGAATGGGATTCAATAATTGATTATGTTCCTCAAATAAGTGATGTTGATATTCATGTTAAGCTTGTTGATAACCAATCAGGGTCTTTACTTCATCCTTCTCTAGAAACCTCTTTGAAACTAGGTAGAGAATATGAAACTAGGTTTATAAATCATAATAAAAATATTAATAGATCCTATTTGCATCTACCAAGAATTCAAATGGTTCTGCTTGACAAAATAGTTGTTGATATGAATGATTTCGTATATCCAAGGTACCAGGATGTTCATGTCTTATTTGGAAAACCAGCTTTTCCTCGAGAAGTTGAATATGACTATATTCGTAAAGTTGACAAAAATGGAATTCTTAAGCTCAATGATGTCCTTCTTGATATTCCAATAGCATTAAGAGATCGATCGGATAAATTCGAATATTATAACTTATTACGAAGAATGAATTATTATGTTTCTCCTTCTCCTGTTAGGTTGTTATCCCAACTTCTCTTAAAAGAAAATCCATATAATATTTGGACATGGAATAGAACAACGATTAAAAAAAATTTGGAAGCATTATCGTTAGATAGACTGGCAAATGTGTATGAAAAGTATTATTTGATCGGCTGGGAATTATTTAAAGAACAATTCAATAACAATGCAAAGTTCCAGTCATTAATTGCAACAGGAATGAAAGTACTTGAATTAGTTTACAATGAAAATCTAAAATTAGTAAAGTAGTTTCTTTTGAAAATATTTTCAAAATCATTAATGCTTGGACGAAATTTACTTTTATCAAGCTTGCTCTTTTTCTTGCCGTTCTGATCGATAAAATATATGCTTGGATTTATGCTAAATGCTGTCAAACTTAGTATCAACATCAGCGAAAATACCATTAGGGGAGGAGGCATTATAACTGGATATTACAGAAAAATTAAGGTAGAATATAAAACTTAAAATAAAAAAAGTATTGAATTTTCTGACAATTGACCTTTATTCTCAACAAATCCATTAAAAAGAGGTATTTTTATTCAAAGCCTGAGTTAAATATTTCTTATTCAGATTCAAATTTTTATGTATCTCTATTGGGTTATTAAACAATCCTAATTTTATTCTCTTTTATGATCTATAAGAAAAAAATGATAATATTTACGTAATATAATGCTTTACAAAGATGAAAAATCTCATAAGGTTTTATAAATGAAGGTTTTTAGAAAACACGAATATTTTTGTGTTTCTATTCGATTCAAATAATTTTTTATGGAATTTATCATTTTTAAGATTTACTTTTAATTAATTGGAGAATTTAAAAAATTTTATTGAAATAAATTTTGAATAAGAATCACAACTTAAAATTAATCCTTCTCTAGTAAACAAAAATTCATTTAATTTACTTTAAAGAAAAGTAATAAAAAACTTGAAGATTTTAAAGAATTTTCTATTGTTTATACAATGTTGGGCAACAGTAGATAACTATATATAGTGATTTGTTGCATATATAAATAACAGATAATTAATGAAGCTCTTAATAGTTTGAAGTAGATTATTAAAGCAAATTTTGATTGTCTTTCAATTGCTAATAGGTGAATGAAATGACCAGTATATTTAAAATGGTAATTTTCTTAGCTAACAAGAAATCTCTTTATGAGATCTATGCTCGGTCATTTGATTTCATACTGTGTGCATAGCTCATTTCTCTTTTAACTAAATTTGTTCAGTTTTTAGTTATCTATTTAACATTGTAATTAGGATACACTAAAAATTTCTAAATTGCTACAAGTAGCTTTTGCCTAAAAAATTTAAAAAATTCATTCAAAGAGCTGGTTTCAACGTATGAGCACAGTAAATGAAAATAAAACTTTAGTTAATCTCCCAATTATGAAATTTGAAAGAAAATATTTGTTATATTTAATAATAAGCAGATTTTATGTATTTTCAAGCGTTTGGTTAATTTTTTTATATTCATTAGGCTACTCATTACAAACTGTATTATTATTCAATTTTTTGACTATAACAATAACAATTACTTTTGAAATACCAGCTGGTTTCATTGCTGAAACATTTGGCCAAAAACAAACTCTCCTTGGAGCTTACTCAATTTATCTGATGTCAGTGCTCATTTTATTGTTGAATTTTTCCTTTCCATTTTTGGTACTAAGTAATATTTTTTGGGGAATTGGAAATTCACTTTCAGTTGATACCGAAGACATCTGGCTTTATAATCAATTATTAGTAGAGAATAATTTAGATCAAAAGAAATCAGAAAACGAATTTTCAAAAATATATAATAAATTTATTTTTTTAGGATTTTTTTCGACAGGTGTAGCTGAGATAATAGGAAGTTTAAGTTTCAGCATTTCTGTAACAATTCCAATACTGATCTCAGCTGGAATGATGCTTCTAACGATTTATTGGGTTCAAATAATACCTTCAATACCTGTACATCTTACATATAATTCCGAAATTGACAAGGCTAAAGGTAATTATCTAAAAGAATTACATGAATTTATAAGAATTCCAATTTTTAAGCAAATTGTTGCTTTTATTGTATTGAACTCAATATTATTTAGTATAATAGTATGGTTTCCAAATTATCTTATCTCATTAGATTTAAGCCCTACATTAGTTTCTGCTACAATTGGTTGTGGTACATTTGTGATTGGATTAGGCATTATTTTGTCTAGTAAACTAGTTAAAAGTACAAAAGCAGACACTATTCTAAAATTTCTTTTATTTTTAATTCCAATATTACTTATAAATGTAACTCTACAAACAAATTTCTTAATAATCATTACTTTTTTTATGATTCAAGCGATATATGGAAGTTTAATTCCATACTATAGAGTTAAAGTCATTCTCAATTTACCACACAATAATAAAACAGTTTATTTGTCAATTATAGGAGTATTTTCATTAATAATTTACGTTGCAGTTGATGTACTAACTGGGTTATTTGTAATGCTAGATTTTAAGTTGTATTTTCTTATTGTAGCATCATTTTTGGCGCTCTTTGTAATACCAGTAATTGTTATATCTTTGAATCATCGACAAAAGAATGAAAAAGAAATGATGAATTAAAATGTTTTATTTTTTTTAAAAATGAATTTTTAAAAAAGAATTTCTCTTATGAACAAATAAATCCTTTTTATTCGGTAATTTTTTCAAATTCTAAAAGCACATTTTTAATTTTACCTTGCTGTGTTAATTGTTAATATTTTAAAATTTCAGTGTCATTATAACACATGAAATACGAAAAAAGAATGAAAAAGAAAAAATTTATTAAAACCTTTTCGTTTATTTTTCAAAAAAGATTACCAGAAAGAAACTATATTTAATCGACAGGAATATCCTGTTTTTCACTTTCTTTTAGTGGAACTTCAATGTAGAGTAGACCGTTATTATATTTAGCTTTGATTTTGCCTAAGTCAACTACTTGCCTAAATGAAAAGCGTTTTTCATAGGGTTTTTCTTCTTCAGTTTTTCGATTATCAACTGTTACAAATAAAAATTCATTATTAGCTTTGACTTTTATTTTTTCTTTACTAATTCCTGGAACTTCAATTGAAAGTTCATATTGGTTTGATTCTTCATTGAAATTAGTTGATTCTCGAAATTCAGATTCCCCCCCATTGATTTCTAGCTCCAAACCAGAATGGTCTAAATCCTCTTTGGTTCCAAAAAGGACCACGTTGATGCCAAAAAGGCCCACACTGACCTTGCCAATCTGGATTTTGGTTCCAATTGCCACGATTTGGTCCATAGCACATACATTTAACCTCTAAAGTTTTTTTACATATTTAATTTTGGTAAATATGCATATTTATAAAAAGTAAATATGATATTTATAAAGACTAGGATTTTTACAAGTATCTTAACAATAATCAATACCAGAAAGAATAGTTATGCCTCCTTTAAATGTAGATGATTGGCTGGATATACTCAGTAACAGGTATCGAAGAAAAATTTTGAGACTATGTTCAATTAGACCATGTTATGCACAAGAGATAGCTAGGTTATTAGACCTCACTCCAGCTGCTGTAATAAAACATATACAAGAGCTGGAAAAGAGAAATTTAATAGTAAAACGTGAAGAACCCCGTTCTGAAGGAGGAAAAAACATACAATATTATTATGTTCCATTTAGACCAAGATTCAATTTTAATTTAGCATCTAATGATTTGATTGAGATTGAAATATCCGATGAATCAGATAAGACTGTGCCAGAAACTCATTCACGAAGTAAATTAGTATCAAGAAACACTTTTAACAACGATGAAATAACTAGTATGAAAAAAAATTTTGAAATATTAGTGAAATATGAAAAAGAAAAACTTGATGTATTTGCAAAACTGCAAAAAATTCAATTTGAACAAGAACATCACTTTAGAAGCATGCAATTGAAAAGTAACTCCCATCAACGAATATTGTATAAAATTGTTCGTTTTTTGATAGATCGATATGGTTTTACTAAATCTTTTAGTAACCATGATCTTATGGAAGGGTTAGGAATCGATAATGATTCAGTTGATGAAATAATACAAATCTTAGCAATTGATCTCAATATTATAAAGGAGATTCTTCCAGGTTCAGAATCTTCAGTTCAAATGTGGAAATTAAATGTTATTGAAACTGAAAATAATATGCATTATTCTTAAAATAAAAAAACGAAAAGAATGGAATTAAGGTTAGATTAGGATTTTTAAAATATAAACAAGGTTTCCAGAACTTATTTAACCATATTTGTATTTTACACCAAAAGTACCTTGAGGGTTATGCCACTTAACACTTCCCTGATCGCACATAATAAAACAAGTACCACATTCTACACAATCTTCATATTGAAAAACAATTTTACTGTCTGTATCGACACGTGTGTAGCATTGGACTGGACATCCCCAGACACAGTTCTGGTGTGGACATTTTGAGCAAACATTATAATCAACAACTATATGTGCTCTTTCATGGGCATCAACTTTGTAATCTGTTGCACCTAGAATGTTTTTATCGAATTCTTCTCCATGTTTTGATGATACGCTCATTTTTACTCACCTATTTACATATGTCGTAGTTTTAGCCCATCTAAGACTAATCGTACTTTACTCACTCTGTTTTTGCCCATTGCTTTGAAAGCTGCTTTCATAGCTTTTGGCTTTTGTACAACTTTTTTATCAGTTGAAGTCCAGCCTTTTTCAGTTAGCATTTCCTTAAGCACATCATTGATGAGGACTGGATATTTACTAAATACTCTTGGGTTAGACATAATCGAATCAACTTTCTTGAATCGTTTCATGTCTTTATAAAAGTAAGATTTTTGAATATTCTTGTTATAAATACTTAAACCATTTTCTGTGACATTATTTTTCTTAATAGCGGTTGTTATTGAATCAGCAGCAATTATACCTGAGGCAATTGCATAGTTCATACCATTAATAGCCATACCATTGGAGAGTAAAAAACCAGCAGCATCACCTATAAGCACAGCGCCACCGTGATAAATTTTTGGAAGAGCTTTATAACCACCATGTGGAATTAAATGAGCCCCATACTCGAGTTGTTGGCCATCACGAATCATTGATTGAACCCAGGGATGATTTTTAAATTCATCATATATTTGATAGGTATGCATTCCTTCTTTAATGCTTTCAAGTTCAATAACAACCCCTAATGAAATTGATTCTTTGTTAGTATAGAGGAAACCACCTGCTCGTGCACCATTCTGGTGAATGCCAGAAACTATTTCATAAGCAGCACCTTCTTTGTCATCAGCAAGATTAAAACGTTGTTGAATAGTTTCTTTTGGTAAATAAAGAACCTCTTTAATACCAAGCATATAGCTATGCTTTTCAAGTGGTGCAACATTTGGTTTTTTCTGAGGTTTTAAACCATGATCAATGGCTAATCGAGAGGTTGCTCCATCAGCAAGAACAACAACTTTAGCTCTAAATTCATCACCGTTTTGAACAATACCAACAATTTGTTTAGGATTACTTTTGTCAAAAAGGAGTTCTGAAACTGTAATACCAGAATAGACATCAGCTCCGGCTTCAGTAGCTTTTTTTGCTAACCAAGGATCAAATCTAGCTCGAAGAACCATGTGACCATTGTAAGGAGGTTTTCCCCATTCTTGTACTCGCATATCTAGAAAAGTTGCGTCTTCTTTAGAAAGGAAACCAACACCACTCCTTACAACAAAGCGTTCTACTGGGGCTTCTTCGTACCATTTGTCACCGAGAATTTTTGCTAAGTCATTTCCCCACAATACGCCACCTGACATGTTTTTGGAACCAATTGGTTCGCCACGATCCACTAATAATACTGAATTACCATTTTTAGCCAATCTTATTGCTGCTGAACTGCCAGCTACACCGGCTCCAATAACAATAGCATCATATTCAGTCTTTATGCTCATGCTGTTATCACGACTGTTAATAGGAATAAAATAACTTGTTTAATCTAATGTTTATTAATTATTTTAGTAAAAAGACCTTAATGACTAGTAACCAGATCTAAATCTTACGCCTTTACTAAATTAACCTGTAAATTTTACTCATTTAAACCTTTTTTTTCGTAATTTATATTAGTTTTAACTTAAAGCAATTTGCCTTAAATAAAAAATTTACACTTAAAAATGTGTTTGTTTAACCTAATAAATCTCTTAATATTAGTTAATTAACTTAAAGGCTAGGAAAATCTGTTTTTATTAATTTTTATAAATTTCAATTTTTTAATAGTGAAAATAAAGAAAATTATCGTGTAAAAAATCCAGTCCAATGAGAGAAATTGATTACGATTTCATGCTGATAGTGAGTTTTCAAAAAAAGATTTTTTTACTGATAACATATAAAAATTTAAAAACTTTAGATTTTGAAATATATCTCTAATAAACCAATAAAAGTCGATAATTTTACCTTAAGGTCACTCTTACTAGTAAAATTATTGCATAAGATTTAAATATTAGTATAAAAATACATTTTTTAGAAAATACCATGTTTATTGACATGGAATAAATAGCATTTTAAAGAATCAGAACAAAATTCTTTAAAAAAACTATATTAGAATAAAGCAATTAGGAAAGAAACAAAATGGTTGATGATAAATCCGAATTATCAAAAGAATTGATGGAAGCAGTTAAAAATACTGATAAAATGGAGCATGTTGAAACACATACAACAAAGTCAGAAGTGGCATTAAAGTTGAAATGTGGAAAATGCGGTGTTTTACAGGAATTTGCTGTTCACCATGATTTAATGATGGAATTACAGGATGATAAAAAGACACTGAAATGTGCTCATGAAGAATGTGATTACACTGAAGCTGTTCCTTCTCACTGTAGTGAAGTAATGAGTCCCTTTATCACTGGAAATTAATTGACTATTAATTTAAGATAATTTCTAAACTTTTTTTACGCTTCCTCATTATTATGAATCCAGAATAATTTTCTGATACCTTTATTAACTATGAAAAAATAAAATGCTTTTCAAATTTCAATCTTCGTTTACTAAATTTAGTAAGAAGAACTTTGATAACAAAATAGCTTTAAAAAAAGGAAATTTTTACTCGTAAATTCATCCAGACTCATTTTAGAACCTATTTTGATAAATTAAACAATTTTTAATATTTGCGGGTACTTTTTCTATATTAGTTATTAAATTGCATTTAATTTTAGTTTTAGTATACATTAGTTTTTGGAGTTTGAACTGGAAAGTGTACAGCAACCCCGACGAAAATACTGTTGATAACATCCAAACTTGCTCAGAATGTAATTCCACTGATATGATTGTTGATCCATCTCGTGGAGAAAAGGTTTGTGCAAATTGTGGTTTAGTGCTTGAATCTCGTATTATCGATCAGAGTCAAGAATGGAGAGCTTATAATTCTGAAGAAGAAAACGATAGAGCAAGGGTTGGCTCCCCTGCAAATAATATGATCGCAGATTTTGGTTTACGAACTCATATTTCAAATATCAGTTTTGATGCAAATGGTACTCGTTTAACATCGGAAAAGCGTTATGAGTTTACCAGACTAAGTCGTCTTGATAATCGCTCCCGCCAAGGAGAAATACGTAACCTCCGCATTGCATTAAAGGAACTACAACGAATAAAAAGTCAACTAGAACTTCCTGAAGGAATTGGTCAATCAGCTTCCCTGATATATCGTAGAGCTTTGAAAAAAGACCTTGTTCGAGGAAGATCTATAGATGGTATCATCGCTGCTTCAGTTTATCTTGCTTGTCGAACTGCTGGTATTCCATTTACCCTTAAAGATATTCAGCCTGCATGTTCGAATATTTCCCCTAAAGAATTAGGAAGATCTGTACGAATTCTTATTCGGGATCTTAATTTAAGACCCGCAAATAATGATTTTATATCGCTTATTCACCGTTTAGGAGAACAATTAGAACTCAATATGGAAGCTCGAACATTAGCATCTGTTATTATTGAAAAAGCAAAGTTAGCAGGTATTACTGTCGGCAAAAACCCTATGAGTGTTTCAGCTGCGGCTTTATACATTGCTGGTGTAAAAACAGGGCAGAGAAGAACTCAATTAGATATGGCCGCAGCAGCAAAAACGACTCCAGTAACCATTAGAAATAGATTTAAAGAATTAACTGATATTTTAGAATTAGAACCAATAAAAATAAAACGTGGCCCAGCTACAAGCGTCTTGCAAAAATATTTTGCATAAATCATTTTTTAAAACCGAATATAGATCAATCGTTTTTCTTCAATTTTTTTATCAAATTTCCTAAGAACAAGTACAGAAAACTGTTTTTCTAACCACAACAGGTATTATAAAATAATTCTGTAGTTTTTAACTTATGCTTAAAATGGTATTCAAATAATACTTTCCTTTGTAAAAGGAAATTGATTAATTTTTAGGAATCCATTTTTGATAAATTAATTGTTCTATCGAGGTCCAATAATAAAATGAAAATTATTGTTTTGACTGGATTAACAGGTTCTGGAAAGTCCTCTATTAGTTCTCCTACAACTACAAAATATGACTTACCAATTCTTGAAACAGGTGATATAGTCTATGAGACTGTAAAAGAAAGAGGATTGGAAATAACCCCTGAAAATATTAAAACCGTGTCTGTGGAGGCTAAAAAAATTAGTGATGCTTTTTTTACTGAAAAATTAGTTGAAAAAGCTAGAAAATTATATTCGGACAAACCTGCAATTTGTGTCTCTGGTGTTCGTGCAGTTTCTGAAGTAGAATTTTTAAGAAAAGAATTCGGACATAAAAATGTCATAGTAATTGGTTTTCATGCATCTCAAGATACACGATTTCATCGGTTAGGTAACGAGGACAGGAAATTACATAGTGGAGCTAAAGCGGCTGAAGATGCAGCCCTTCTTAATATTGACGATTTTCTAGCTCGTGAGATAAAAGAACTTGGATTCGGTATTGGTTCGGTTTTTGCTCTAGCTGATATAATTATTAGTAACGATGACAAAAATTATCCGTATCTAACCGTAAACCATAATCAATTTATATTTGAAGCTGTCGTTAAAAGATTTATTGATAGCTAAAAGTAAATAATTAATTTTTTAAATTTTTTTTATTAATTTTTTTATTCTTTTAGTTGTTCTTTTATTTGAGGCATAAATAGTTCAATATAATTCGTTTTATGATAACCAGAGACAAACATTGGTTCTCGAAAT
>DAHXPE010000139.1 GCA_027364495.1 Candidatus Heimdallarchaeota archaeon
AAAAAATTTTATAGAAAATTTGATATAAATCCGATTGTACTTACGTTGTTCCAAATTAGTTGTTTTGTATCATATCATGAAAAGATTTGGAGAAAGAATAATCTTAGTTAGTTGTTGAAAAATTAAAAAATACAGTGTTATAAAATTCAAAATATCAATTATAATTTTGGTTTGTCTATTGGAAAATAGTATTAATGCAATATTTGATGAAATTAGAACTTTAATTGAGAATGATGATACTTCTAGAGAAAAAATTCTAAAATTGAGTAGATCTGCTGTTCGTAAAAGTTCTGAAAGTATTAGAGCCATCCATCGAAGAGAATTAAAATCAGCTTTTACAATGATTGATTCAATAAAGGAAGATTTAAAAGAGATTATCACTCTTATCCCTGGTAATGGTCTTTTTGAAAACAATATTGAAATTGCATTTCAAGAATTTATTGAAGCACTTGAATTATACCACTTTGTAGCTAATAGAGATAATAAAGATAGTAATCCTCTCATCAGTCTCAAAGAAATTCACAAAGAATTGCCTATTCCATATATACCTTATTTACATGGTCTCTGCGACTTAGTTGGTGAGTTAAGACGTTTTACCCTTGATTCCATTCGTTTAAATGATATCAGTTCAGCTGAACAGGCTCTCCAAGTAATGGATGAAATATTTGCTAATCTTGTTACACTTGATTATCCTAACGCATTAGTGCCTGGAATCAGACGTAAAACTGATTTAATCCGAAATTTGCTTGAACGAACCAGAGGGGATTTAACTTTTACTTTTAACCGATTAGCACTGGTTACAAAACTTGATGACGTTTTTTCAGCTACAAAAGCTAATAAAAAAGATTTATCATCCCTTTTCCAAGGCAATTCTGAAAATAATAACCTGGAAGAAGAAGAAGACCAAGAAGAGAAATAAATAAATTATTTGATAATTCAAAGAAAATTTTTTGTTAATTTTATTTCATTTTTTCAGATAGTATTGGTGTTCTAGCGGCTCGTACATCATCTATTCTTGTTACTGATGTATGAGTAGGTGCTTCTTTAACTAATTCAGGCTGTGAATAGGCTTCTTTTGAAATATTTTCTAAAATTTTAATGTATTCATCACAATTATCTTTTGATTCAGTTTCAGTTGGTTCAATCATTAGTGCCTCTGGCACAATTAGTGGGAAATAAATTGTAGGCGGATGAACCATAAAATCTAATAATCTTTTTGAGACATCTAATGTTGAAACTCCAGTGTCTCTTTTTAATTGTTCTGCACTAGCAACCAATTCATGCTTCACCAAGTTTTTCTGACCTTTATAAGGAATAGTAAAACCTTTAATTTGTTCTACTTTCTTAGCCATATAATTAGCATTTAATACAGCATGTTTTGCAACTGCTTGCAGTCCTTCAAAGCCCAATGTATAAATGTAGGTATATGCTCGAACTAAGACGCCAAAATTACCTAAATAACCTTTCACTTTACCTATTGTGTCGGGATAATTATAATTTAGATGGAAATTGTCACCTTCTTTGATTACTCTAGGGACCGGTAAAAAGGGAACCAGTTTAGAATTGACGGCAATAACACCTGCACCAGGTCCACCACCTCCATGAGGTGTTGAAAAGGTCTTATGTAAGTTGATATGTGCTACATCAAAACCCATATCGCCTGGGCGAATTATACCTACTATTGCATTCAGATTAGCACCGTCATAGTAAACCAATCCACCAGCTTCATGTACTATTTTAACTACTTCCTCTATATTGTATTCAAATACGCCAGTGGTACTTGGATTAGTCATCATTAGACCTGCGGTGTTTGGTCCTACCGCAGCTCGTAAAGCTCCAACATCAATTGTTCCGTCTTTAGAACTTGGTAAAGAAATTATTTTGAAGCCTGCTAATGCTGCACTAGCTGGATTTGTTCCATGAGCTGAATCGGGAATAAGTATTTCATTTCTGTTTACATTACCTTTTTTCTCATGATAAGCTTTAATCATCGTCACTCCAGTATATTCACCATGGGCTCCAGCTGCTGGTTGGAGCGTTATTCCATCAAAGCCAAGTAATGCTCCTAACCAGTGTTCCAATTCAAATAATAATTCTAAATTGCCTTGAACTGTTTCTTCTGGTTGTTCTGGGTGAGTGTGTGCAAAGCCTGAAAAACTTGCTGCTCGATCATTTATAACTGGATTATACTTCATTGTGCAGGATCCTAATGGATAGAATCCGGTTTGAATTGAATAATTCATTTGACTTAATCGAGTATAATGACGTAAAACATCTAATTCACTCATTTCAGGTAATTTAGGGGTGGTTTTTCTCTTTAAAGTACCAAAAGAATTTAAAATTTTCTGACCCGATTTTGTAAATTCAGTATCGCGGGGAATTAAAGAAGTTCGTAAGCCTTTTGATGTTATGCTAAAAATTGAATCTTCGTCCCAGTTTGCTTGTTGCTTGACCATTTTAGACAACCTCCTTACCAAAAGCGATCAATTCATCCGTTAATTTAGTTAATTGTTCTTTTGTATGCTTTTCTGTTACTGATACTACGAATGCATCTGCTCGTAAACTATCAAATCGTTTTTCAGCAATATTTGGGCCTATAAGAATTTGTTTCTTAAGTAAATATTGCCTTAGTTTTGGATATGTTCCTTTAGGAAGAGTGACCAAAAATTCTTTAAAGTAATTGGCTTTGAATGGCACCTTAACTTTGGAATTTGCATCATTAATACGTTTAATTAAGTAAGCGGTCCTGCCTAAAATTTCCAAACCCAAATCTTCTAATCCTTTAGGTCCCATTAATGCTAAATAGGTAGCAGCACCAACACTGAATAAGGACTCGTTTGTACAAATATTGGAAGTAGCTTTTTCACGTCTGATATGCTGTTCACGAGTTTGTAAAGTCATGACATAAGCGTCTTTAGAATCATCCTTGGTTCGAGTATATCCAATTATTCTTCCAGGCATGTTTCTCAAATTAGTTTTAGTATTTCTTGAAGTAAAAATGCCTAGTGTTGGACCACCGAAATTACTTGGACTTCCTAAATGAGATCCTTCACCAATGCAGATATCAGCTCCTAAATTTCCAGGACCTTCAAGGACTCCAAGGGAAATTGGATCGATTCCGACAATTAAAAGTGCATTTTGTTGGTGGACTAAATCTGCTAATTCTTGAATTTTTGTTTCTAAAACGCCAAATAAATTAGGATTTTCTATGTATAAAGCAACCACAGAATCGTTCAATCCTTGCTTTACTTCTTCAAAATCAATTTCACCAGATGACGAAAATTTAATTGTTTTGACTTGAAGATGTTGTGATTTAGCAGTTGTTTTGAGAGTTGCAAGGCGATCCTGATGAATTGTTTCTGCTACGAGAATAATTGGATTTTTCTTGTTAGTTATTCTCATAGACATCAAAGCCGCTTCAGCTAATGCAGTAGCCCAATCGTACATACTTGTATTTGCTACTTCGAGGCCAGTTAATTCACAAATCATTGATTGATATTCATATAATGTTGTAAGTAATCCTTGGCTTAACTCAGGTGCATAAGGAGTGTAGGCAGTTTTAAATTCGGCTCTACCCATTATCTCTGCAACCCCTGCTGGATTATAATGATCATAAATACCTGAACCAATGAAGCTATCAGCAACAGTTGAATCTAAATTTTTCTTGCTTAATTGAACTAATCTTCTTTCTACTTCCAATTCAGTATGTTTATTTGGCAGTAAATTACTTGGTTTAGAAGAAATTATGAGATGAGTAGGAACATCTGCAAATAATTGTTCTAAATTACTTAATCCTAAACTGTCAAGCATTGTTTTAATTGACTCTTTATTATTAGCAATGTAAGAAAAATCTGAATAGTTTTCATCCATAAAAAATCACAAGCAGTGTAATTTTAATATTTAATATGTATTCCAATTTCGAATATATAAAAAGAAATGAGCATATTAATTAACTCATTTAAAATCTAATTTTCCTTTTTCAACTAAAAAGTAATATAAAAGCATCGCAATATTAACATTACGATTTATTTTTTCTTCTTCCAAATATAAAACTTAAAATAAAGGCTAAAACTATTGGTGAAGCTAAAATTAAAATTAAAACTTGAGAATTAAGTTCAATATTTCCATTTACTTTAGATTGTAAGATTTCTCCAGTATTGGGTGCCTGAATGTTTATAGATAGTTGATTAGTATTCGTTACACCTGGAATTCTGTCTGTACCTTGACCAAACTGATAGTTTAAGATCATTGAAGGTATTATAACGCCAGTATTTGTTGTGTTTGACACAACTCTTAAGGTGATGTTAAAGGTATCAACTTGGCCGGGTTCTATTTTATTGATATTATTATAAACAAAACTGGATGCCCTAGATGTCGTGTTTGATGAAGAAACAATCTTGAATGTAGTCGTATCTACCGTATAATTGAAATTGAGATTATAAATAAAATACTGACCATTATTTTGCATTAGTAAAAATACGCGAAATGTATCGTTGAATGTAAATGTTAAGTTCGTTTCATTAAGAATCAATCTGTTTATTCTTAATCCACTGTATCCAGAGTTTTCAGCATTAGTGCTTGCATGACCCATCGCAATATTGTTGTTTAAGAATAAAAATATTGACAAAAGGATTATAATAGTAGTTATTCTACTAGATCTCATGTTGATTCCTTGTTTGGTCTTGGTTAATTGATAAATTATAAATTTAAATTTCATTAATTATTATACGATAATAATCTACAACTTTTTGATTTTAAAACCTAAATATAGATCTAATTGGTAAAATAAATCTATTTGATTCATAAAAATTGCGAATTAAAAATTAATCTATCTAAATTAATCCATCTTTTTCCTTTTGTGGTCGATATAATATATTATAGTCAGGGTCAAAACACTGACAATGAAGATCGAACTTATTATAAAATTTAATCCCTGAATTTTTATACCTGTAAATGAGCTTTGGACAACGTTTTGTGAAACGATTGGAAAAGAGCCATTTGGACATTGAGTTGGAATGAAATTTACTGTCGTGGAATCGATTGCTTGATGTCCATTTGTTGTTAGTACTTCAACGATGTAATTGACAGTATAAATTTCGTCACTAATGTCAGGATTAGTTACTAATGTAATATTTTGTTGATTTTGCAAAGTATATGCAAATCCTTGAGTAAAAATCATACTTGATTGAACTTGATATTCATTAATTGACCAGGAAAGGGAGTAAAATCCTATATTGCAATAATTAATAGTTGTTCCAGTAAAGGGCAGAACAAATAATAGAACATTATCAGTCGTACCATTATTTAATATTCGGTAATAATTTTGTTTGTACATAAAGACAATCTGCTGATCTTGAACAACAAAATTGCTTTTAATTTGAGAAAATGACCCAATTAAGAACTCAGAATTTAAATAGGCATCTTGCATATCTGAAAGTGAAATATTTGCTAAAATATTGGTTTCATTAGAACCATCTTGTATCAAAAAACTAGTGATTCTATTACCACTATACAATGTAAGGAATAAATCTGAATTATTATTATTGTTATAAAATAATACTCCGTTATAAATCCACGTGGTGTTTACAGGTTGATTTTCTACGTCTATAATTGAATTATCTAAACTCATCCATAAGTTCTTGCCCTTATTTTGAATAAGATAGCAAAGTGTGCCATTTGGCAAAGTTCTAACCATTAAATTTGAGGTAATTTCTTGTGGATCATATAATGAAGTATTATTTCCCTCTATTTGGGTGAAACTTTTTGTAAATTTGAGTAATGAAATAAAATTATTGGTCTGATAATTTGATTTAATGAGCAAATAAGAATTATTATTATAATTATTAATTAGTTTTACTTGAATGTTGTTATAATTTACTGGATACCAAGCTGATGAAAAGTCAGGATTTGAAAAATTATTAAACGAAAACAGATCAACTCTAGATGTTTGACTTGTAAAATTTGATTCAATCGCAGGTACAATGTTTGATGCTATATCAGATTCAAAAAAATATTTTTTGCCAATAAATAAAGCATTATTTACCCATATATCTTCAATAACACTTAAATTATTTAGGTCTAATAGTAATAAATGAGTTTGCGCAATTTCATTATTGTTTAAATCGGTGTATAATTCTATATAGGACACAAGAATTTCAGGTTCGGTTGTTGACTTATTAAAATTTCCAATTACAACACCACCTAGTACATTTTCTCCGGTAATGTCATCTCCAAAATTTTTAGCTGGTCCTAAGCCTTGATTACCAATAAGACTAATATCAAAATATGTTTTTACATAATTTCTATTACTCTGAGTTACATGATCAATTTTATTATAAGAAATAATGACTCCATAATAATTTGTGTTATTTTGGATTGGGAAATAATCCACACTATCATAAGTAGTTTTATAGGTAAAAAAAACACTATAATTAGTACCGTACCTGAAAAAAAGAGCATTTTTATGTGATTCAACAATAAACGAAGTAGATGAATTAGTGAATAAGCCTTTTGTAAATGATACGAAGGTTGATGGATTTTCTATGGAATTTGGAAGAGTCTGATTAATTAAAATCTCATTATTGGCAAAATTACTAGTATTTCCTAGTTTTTCGTTCGTTTGAAACTCATAACTTGATGCTTGATTGGAATGAAAAGAGAAAGATAACATCATTATTAAGATGACAATGAAATATTTATTGAAAATCTCTATGCAATTCATTCCTGAAAATGGTAATAGCAAGACTTGCATAAGTAATTTTTTGGAAATCTAAAAAAGATGAGGATTATTGCATTTGATTAATATATACCTCATAAGGTATATATTAGGTACTCAAAATGGCTAATTTAAACAAAACTGATAATTTAAGAATCTCTAAAAAAACGGTCTGCTGTTTACAATTAATAATGCAGGGTTTAATGTTTAGTACAATATCATTGTATGGTAAGAATAATTTGAATTTAAAGTCTAATCTAGAAAATTAATTTGTTATACCTTAGTTCTTCCGATGAATTATTATTGAACATTCTTTTTCAGAATTCTTAAATTGTATCAAAATTCATGGAATGAAGTAAATGCTCAGTCCAGTAAAGATGAAAATCATAAAAGTCACCACACGTACCTCCCTAGAGAAAAAATTACTTAGGGCATTGCACGATCATAGTGAAATTGAATTTATTGATGTTGAAAAAAAAGGACTTGGATCTGGTTCAAAAGTTTCAGAATCAGATGATGAAAAGGAAATCCTTCTTTTACTCAGTAAAATTTCTGCAATTGTTGATTCTTTAGATATGATTAATTCAAATGATTATAATCAGCGGAAAAAATTAGATTTTGAAGAATTATCTCGTACATTAGAAGCATGTAAGAAAATCTATGACCGTGTATCACCAGATTTTGAAGAGATTTCTAGTCATCTTTCAGATGCACAGAGGAAAATTACAGAATTAAACACTTTAGTTGAAACCAGTAAAATACTAATACCACTGAACATTGAATTTGGATTGGTAGGTCGAGGAAAGTATTTTAACATTATTTCCGGTTCTGTGGGAACTGATAAAATAGAACGTCTAGAATGGAATCTTAAGGAATTAACTGAAGAATCAATAATTTTTAGCACTTTACCAGTTGAAGGAGAAAAAAACCTTTCAGCAATTGTAATAGGTGCATTACATAAATGCACCGATGATATAAACAGAGTTTTGGCTTCATTTGGTTTCGTGGAATTGTCTATTCCTGCTTCTTTAAAAGGAAATCCACTTAAAGTACAGGAAGATAGTTTAGCTGAAATTAAAGAATTGAAAGCAGAAATAGCAAACTGGGAACGGAAGAAATTAGCTTTCAAACAAGAAAACGCTTTTGATTTGTTATCTGTTAAGGAACAATTGTCTCTAGAAAAGGACAGAATTGAAGCCAAGCGAATGTTGAAAATTGATAATTATATAATGCAATTCTGGGGTTATGTTCCTGAAAACGAAGTTAAAACGACTGAGCAACTTATTAAAACAATAGATCCTGAAGCTATTTTTGAAATAGAAGAAAAAGAATTTCATGATGAAGAATATCCTACGAAATTACAGAATAACAAATATTTAGGTCGACTATATGAACCAATGACTCTGTTGTATGGAACTCCAGAATATAAACATGATTACGATCCATCTACATTTATATCAATAACTTTTCCAATATTTTTTGGTATTATGTTTGCTGATATATTTCATGGTTTATTGTTATTGCTTTTGGGACTTTTTGCCATGAGAATGAAACCACTTGGTAAACAACCTATCGGTATGGTTGATGTTGCTAAAGACTATCTTAAAAAGGGTAGTTCTGTTCTAACCATAAGTGGTGTTTTTAGTTTTATATTTGGTTTTTTCTTTTGGTCGTTTGCAGGATTTCACGGTGGTAATGCTCCATCCTTTATGCAAGGACCTCATGGATTTCTATGGGAACCATTTGGAATCATTCCTTTACACGATTTATGGATTTTTTCGGATGATACATTCAAATATTCGGCATTTGGATTTTCAAATGGGCAATTTTTATTTTTACAACTTTCATTATTTATTGGTATAATTCATATTACTGTTGCTTTATTCCTTCTTTTAATCAAAAAAATCCAACTCAAACATTATACAGAAGCGTTTTTCTTCCCTTTAATGTTAATAATAGCTTATGTATCGGCAGCGTTATTAGTATTCTCTTGGGGATTGAATTTTGTACAGTGGTACAACTTCAGTAATTTAACAGCATCAAAAGAATTCACTGCAGCTTTATTAATGCCATTATTTGGATATCATACAGGGATATATATACCACAAATATTATCTTTGGCTGTAGTTGTAGCATTAATTTTATTTATCATCTACGAATTAAAAACTATGGGTCCAACAGATGGTATATCTTTATCTGCTGATTTTGCAATAAGTTTGCTTGGCAATACCGTTAGTTATGCAAGGTTGTTTGCAATCAATTTAGTTCATGCAATACTTGCAACTCTGATTTTCTTAATTTTCCAAATTCCCCAAATCCTCCCATTTGATTCAATTACAAATGAAGAAGGGCATGTTGTTCACGTTACACAAGGTCCTTATCAAGAATTAGCCGTTATTTTAGCATTTGTACTAGGAACTATTCTTATTATCTCATTTGAATTAATGATCACCTTTCTCCAATCACTGAGGTTGCATATAGTTGAATTTTTCAGCAAAATGCACTTTTCAGGAACTGGACGACTATTCAATCCATTTAAAAGTAATAGGATTTTTACAGAATCAGTTCCACTTTCATTGAATAATACAGAAACCAAAACAACAGCTTAGAGTGTGAAACATTGTCATTTCAAGGTTCATCCGACTATTCCTATCTAAATAGTAAAATTCATGCAAAAAGATCAAAATTTCTTTCTGCAAAGGATTACGAACGTATTTATTCAGCATCGAATATTGATGATGTTTATCGATTAATCTCTGCAACAAATGTAGTTTCAGACGAATTTAATCAACTGATTTTATCTGGAAAAAATTTTTCGACGGCAGAAGTTGATGCGTTACTAATAAAGACATTTCAGAAAAATTATTCTCAATTGGTTTCACAACTTCCAATGTATGCTCAGGTTTTTCTCCGAGTTTATGAAAAAAGATTTTTTATTGATGCTTTAAAAGTTATAATTAAAGCTAGGCATCTTGGTATTGAAGGAGAACAAGTTCGTGAATATATTGTTATTCCAACTGGAAAGTATGAGAATTTGCTTGACCAATTGATAAAAATTAACTCTATTAATAATATTATTGATCAAATACCTTTTCCGGATTATAAAAAAGCTCTCCAAGATGCTTTGTCAGATTATGAACAATACAAATCACCCCTAATTCTTGAATTAGCACTTCTACAAACTTTCTATAACAAGCTCTGGGCTGCCAGTTATGCATTATCACTAAGTGACAGAAGAGGTGTCTTTGATATAGTAGGAACAGACGTTGATTTAATTAATACTCTTGCAATTGTTCGTGGAAAACAACAGAGTATAGATAATGAAACTCTAAAACGATGGCTTGTGCCACGTACTTACCGTCTCAGTCAACAAAATCTTGAGAATATGCGACAGATCCAAAGTGTAAATCAAATTGAATCTATTTTGGCATCAGTGACATCATATAAAGAATTATCCCAGCAAATTCATGAAGTCTTTGAAGAAAGGGAAGTTTCAGTAGAAAAATTAGAACAGAAGTTCAAGCTATTTCTTGTACAGAAATCTAATAGGTTATTGAGCACTCCATTTCAATTAGGGATATTTTTTAGTTATATGCATCTATCCATGACCGAATTTTCAAATATTAGAGCAATAATAATTGGAAAACTTGGTGGATTGAGTATAGATGAAATTAAAAACAGCATAATATATTTCTAATTATACATAAAAGAAAATAAAAAAGAAAATAAAAAAACAAAATTAAGTGTTGAAATATGAATCCAGCGTTAAAACGATTTCTAAAATTGCAATTATTAGCTTTATTGGGTGCATTTCTGTTGAGTTTTCTAACTGCATCTGTATTTTCCTCTTTAAGTAGTACAGCTCCAAATACGACTTCAATTATAGACTATAGTGGGTATGCGATAGGCGCTGGTCTTGCTATTGGTTTAGCAGGATTAGGTGCTGGAGTAGGTATGGGTACAGCCTCTAGTGCTATCGTTGGTGCTATCTCAGAGAAACCTGAAATGTTTGGTCGATCATTTATATTTGTAATTTTGATAGAAGCAATTGCTATATATGGTTTAGTTATATCTTTCATTTTGATCGGTAAAATGCCATAAATTAGAAAAATAAACTTCTCTTTTTTGCATTATAAAATACTAAGTTATAAGATTAGACCTTCTTTTTACGAAATATTTACCTTTATTTGTAAATTTTTTTCAAAATATTTGTATTCAACGTTCATTAATCTATAACTCTGATTTTGTTTTTAAATGAGTAAATAACTAGTATTTCTGAATTTTTTACTTGCAAATATCGATGAAAACGTATTTTAAATATATTAAAGCTGAAAAAAAATTTTCAGGTAATACTAGAAATAAATTAATAATGGCTTGGAATATCTAATTTGATTATACCTAAATTAGTCAAATTGGTATGTGTTTGACAAAGACTTTGTCATTAATCTTTTATTGCTTTAAATTTGGTTAATTTGCCATGTATTCGCCAGTTCTGGGAACTTTTAAAGAATTTCAAATAACTTATTCTTCATTCATTCATCCTTTGTATAAAACTGTTCCATTAGAATATATTTGTGAGACAACTAATGGCGTTGTCAGTAAATTCACATTTAGAATTGAAAGAATATCATCAATGGTGAATGGTCATACAAATTTATCAATAGATGAATTTTTAAAGGAAATTGTTCTTAAGAATTCTCAACATGATTCCATAACTCACCAATTAGGTTTTATTGAATCAATTGAGAGATTGTATGATATTTCTGATTTAATATCACCTATGAACAATCGATTAAAGATGGTTTTATCTGAATTCGAACGAATACAAGAACATCTAACCTGGTTTGAGGAATTATCAACTCAAATGATGTTACCTTTTGATAACGAATGTCAGCATCTGAAAAACCAGTTAACAAAAATATTAGGTTATTTTTTCAATGTCAAGACAAATGACTTATCCCCAGTCATAGCAGTTGGAATTGTTGAGTTAAACTGGGATAAAGAAAAAAATGATCATTTACAATTTGTTTTAAGTACCTATATTAAAAAAGTTTCTTATTTGAGAGATAAACTCTTAACCAGCTTCAAATTAAAAAATTATTTGTTTGCTGTTGGTATCATGGATACATCAATTGCTCTTAAGACTGGAACAGTGGGTCCAATAGCTAGAGCATCAGCTATTGAGCAGGATTTACGTATTGATGATCCTTACTGGGATTATTTATCATTTGAATTTAAATTAGCTCAATCTTTTGATCAAGACCTTTATGGTTTAGTGAAAGTTCTACTAAATGAAATTTTAGTCTCGCTTGATATAATCAATTCTATATTAAAAGATGAATTTATGCCACAATCACAAAATGTATTGTCAAACGTTGATAATTCCCTGACGGGAGAACATAGTATAAGATTAGAAACATCAAAAGGACCTGCTTTATATGCAATTGATTGTGGAGAGAATTTAATGGTTAATGGTTTTGGATTCAATGCTCCGTCCCTGACAAATCTCTATTCACTTGAAACTAGATTAAAAGGAGTTCCGGTTGATCATATAGCCAGAATTATTTATGCTTATAATATTACAGATTTATCTTTAATGAAATCTTAAAGGTGATATACTTATGATCTTATTTTCATATGA
>DAHXPE010000155.1 GCA_027364495.1 Candidatus Heimdallarchaeota archaeon
CTTAGAAGAAATAAAGCCTAATATCTTAGTAGGGATTGTTATTGCTGATTTATCAAATATTGAACTGATTTCTTCTAAATTTGATAATAAAGGATTTATTCCTATTGATTTTGAATTAACAGAATTAATCGGAGAACTATATAATTACAGACAATTCTGGTCCTATTAGAATAGGTATCGTAAGCGACATACATGCAAATTTGGCATCATTATTCACCATTTTACTTGAATTTCAAAGTAATCCAGTTGATTATCTCATAAATTTAGGTGATATTGTTGGTTATTATTCGAAACCAAATGAAGTACTTGGATTATTAAATGAATATAAACAACGGGGAGAATATATTGGTGTAATGGGAAATCATGACATTTCAGTTATGGGATTTATTTACCATGATCTATTCAGTCCTGATTTCGTAGCATCTATTGGGGAGAGTTTCCTTAAATCAACGAATTATAATGCACAAGAAAGCTGGTCCTGGACCATAGCACATTTGGATGACAAATTGTCGCAAATGCTACTTGAAGAAACATCTAAAACAGTAGAAATTGGTGGTTTAAGGTTTCATCTGGTACATGGTGCTCCTAAAAAGATGAGGAATAATTTAACTGACGAAGTAGGCTATTATTTAACTCCAAGGAAAATCCTTACAGAAAAGGATAATTTACAACATTTCTTTAAAGAAGATAATATCGATGTATTACTAACCGGTCATACCCATTTACCTCATAAAACACAAATTGGAGATACTTTGCTTTTAAATCCAGGTTCAGTAGGACAGCCCAGAGATGGGGATGAAAGGACATCATTTTTAACATTAGAAATTCTTGATGGAAAGGTCCAGAATATTCAGCTTCATAGAAGGCTCTATATGGTAGAAGATCGTATTCCAGCAAGATTTGCGACTTCAGCAGAAGATGTGTTGTTTAACGATTTTTTCAATTCTGATCTAATTTAGACAAATCAATCAAAATTTAATTACTGCTTCTTTTTTAAATTCATCAATTCTAGCTTTGATTTCGTCAACAGCTCCATTGAGGAATTCACCATTATCAATAATATCTGAAAAATCCTTAAAATTTTGTTTTTTCAATGATTTAACTTCTTCAACTAATAATTTAACTGCCCTTGTAACATTATCCACAATTGTGAGTGTTGCAGTTCTTGCAGTTCTAGAAAATGGATTTAAATCAACTGCAATAACCTTTTTACCCATTTTCACAAGTGCTTCACATCTGTCTCCATCTTCTAAGGGAACAAAAACAACATCAGCAGAAAAAATACCAGCTTTTGAACTTTTAGCTCGTTCTGAAGATAAATTAGGAATCATGCTGTCAGGGCTTTTTCCTAGAATAGTAACTCCTGAATCATTTTTGAGATAATTAAATAACTTTTGAATCCGCTCTTCAGTTCTATAAAAAATATTAATTTCTATTGGACAGTGAAGTTCTTTTGCTAATCTGAGAAGGTCATCTCTGGCTAATACGGCCGTATTGCCATTAACAGAAATAACTGGATGTTCTGTTGATAATAAAAGCTTTGCTGCTAAGACGATTGCTTTTTTAGCAGAATTAATTGTTTTTTCACCTAATAAATAATCAAAAGCTTCACCTCTACCGTGAGCAATAGCCGCAACGGGAGCTAATAATCCTTCTTTACTAGCGTCAGCAATTTTTTCACGTAAAATTAGCGAATTCTTTCTAGGATGATCATCTGGAATATGAATATTCATAGTATTACCTTAAACTTAAAAAAGCTAACTTATCGAAAGCATCATTAACATAAGCTCCAGATAGTGCTGATGTTTCAAAAATTTGGTTTGATTCCAGGTCTAATAACTTCCCTACTTGTAGTACTTCATTACTCATTACTTTTCGTTGCTCCTGTAAATCACATTTATTTGCAAGAAAGATGGTTGGAAGTTTGACACCTAAGTACTGGTCAATTTCTTTTTTCCAGATTGTCAAATTATCGAATGTTGTAGGATTAGTGACATCAGCAACAATTATAAGAGCCTCAGTACCATTATAAAAAGCTGCTCTATAATGCTTATACCTATCTTGGCCAGCTATGTCCCAAATAACCATTTTCAGATTCTTTTCTTTGACAGGAATCATTTTGTCAGTAATATCTACTCCTAATGTTTCTAAATAAGATTTTTCAAACTTGTTGTGGGCAAACCTTCTTATGAGACTGGTTTTACCCACAGCTCCATCCCCGAGGCAAAGAACTTTCATAGTTTTATGAATAATAATTTCGTCGACTTTACTCTTTTTTTGCATTAGAAAACACACACATTCTTTATTTGTACTCAAAGAACAACCAAAAGTTCAAAAAACGCTGGAACTTGGGTAAGAAAACGCAAACCATCTATAAGGTTTTATTAACCGGTACTGGCGTATTTCTACTAAATGCTTCCTGTTATAATTCTTTAATAATAGTTTTAGCTTTTTTCTGTGTTTTACTACGTTATTTACGGTCTTTATCCAGAAATCGTAGTACCGCGTCATAGGTTCGTATAACCTGTTCCTGAAATGCTAGTAACGATGCGATTTCTGTCATAGACTACCGATTTTAAATTGCAATTTTCCTTTATAAATCTTTTCTAATACTACTCCAATAGTGCTAGCCACATTTTTACTAGTCAAGCTAATTTAATGTTCCTCTTCGTGCACGATGTATTTTATGGTTGATTTTACTAGATAATCATTAAATGAGAATTGCAGTTTACAACTATTTTTTTAAAATTAATTTAGAAATTTAAGAGAGAAAATAATTTAACATATAAGCCATAACGTCATTTGAAACCAGCAGTTCTTTATTATTTCTAATATAATTTTCAAATTCATTCGAGTCCATCCAATGTAAATCAATATCTTCTGATTCTTCCATAGCTGTTTCACCTACATTTTTTTCATCATTAATTGTACAATAAACAAAAGATGAACTTTCGTTTGTAAGACCAGCAGATTTTGGTGATAAAGGGCTAATATACTGGATCTTCACATTTTCATAACCAGTTTCTTCTTTTAATTCTCTTAATGCTGCTTCTTCTAAGTTTTCCCCAGTATCAACTAGCCCAGCTGGAAATTCGAGTACTCGCTTTTGGACAGGAATCCTGTATTGTTCAATGAATAAAAATTTTTGAGTCTTTAGGGATTTCAATATAACGCTAACAATAGATGGATTATTTTTACGTTCAACATAGAACCAAGACATAATCTTTCCATTCTTACTTGTGTAAAAAGCTTTTTTCAAAATAAGCCATTTAGTCCGAGTTTTAGTTTGTATTTTGATAATTTTCATCTTTTTCATTTCTTGCAAGTTAATATTATTTGTTAAAAGGGTCCAAAGTAAAAAATTTTTTAATCTGTTATTATTTAACTATTATAAGAGATTTTAAATAAAAATTTTAAACGTTTCGTGGTCTAATTGGCTAAGATTTCAGCAGTGGTAGCGATTATCATTATTGTGACGAGTTCTGTTCTTCTCTCTTTTTATTTAAGATTTGAACTTCCCGATACAACTCCAAATTTAATTATACCAACACTTGAAGGTCAGGTAACAGTAACACAAGACCAATATGGTATTTATCATATTGATGCAAAAAATCAAAAAAGTGGGCTGATGGCTGAAGGCTATTTGATGGCTAGAGAGCGGCTATGGCAAATGGACTTTTATAGGCGAGAAGCAGAAGGAAATTTATCACAGATTTTTTATAGTTATGATAGCTCTATACTTCAGGTAGACTATTCACTAAGGGCATTAGGTCTTTATAGAATAGCAGCCCGAGATTGGAGTACTTTTGATAAAAATACCACAAATTTCTATCAAGAATTCGCAGATGGTGTCAATTTATTTATTAAGAATAATGAAAATAAATTACCAGTAGAATTTGGAATTCTTGGCTATACACCTGCCCTTTGGTCACCAATTGATTCAATTGCTATTTTAAAATTAGTAGCTTTTAGTTTGAATGCTCAAGGTGGTGGTGAACCACTTATTGGTCAAGCCTTATCGAGTATGAATGCAACTTATCTCTTGGATTTCGTTAGATTAACACTTAACAACAATAATATTACCTGGAGCGACCCAGTTGCTTATCCAGTAGCATCCACATCACATCCAAAGGCAAGTAATACCACAACTGTAATAACAAATACTACAAATACAACTATGACAACACCCCCTACTACTACAAGCCCAACGAGTCAATCTTCATTATATTCTTTTCTTATTTCACAATTTTCATTTAATAATGTGATGGGGTCAAATAATTGGGTTGTATCAGGAAACAAAACTATAACCGGGAAGCCAATGCTAGCTAATGATCCACATTTATCGTTAGAAACACCATCTAAGTGGTGGTTTGTGGATTTAAAGATAGATGGAGATTTTCACGTTACTGGTGCAACATTACCAGGAATTCCTGGAATAGTTTTGGGAAGAAATGATTACATTATGTGGGGGTTTACGAATACGGAAATAGATTATCTTGATACATATGTTGAAACGTTTAACGCTAATTATACTCAATATTACTATAATGGGACATGGCTAAAAACTACTATATTAAAAGAAAAGTTCTATACATCCTTTACTTCATTTAAGGTTCTTCCGATTTATATTACTAATGGATATAACAATTTTACTCATGGCACTAGACCTGTTGTTCCAATGTATGGTGCAAATGTATCAGTCAGATGGACTGGTCAGGATTCGAGTAGTGCAGCTGAATCATTAGTTTTGATGATGAAATCACAGAATCAGACTGAATTTATACAAGCTCTGGAACTATTTAATGCACCTGGACAGAATGTTGTTTATGCTGATAACCTAGGAAATATTGGTTTATACGTCACTGGGGATATACCAATTAGAAATGCTGGTTACGGATTAGCGCCACATAACGGATCTTTAAGAACGTATAACTGGAAAGGAATGATTCCTAGAATTGATGCTTATCAAATTGTCAATCCACTTTCTGGGTTTATCGCTACCGCCAACGATAATTTCATTCCGTCGACGTATTCATACAATGGTACTCCAATATTTTTAGGCTATGCATTTGATTCTGGTTACAGGGCACAACGAATACGAGAATTACTTAATATCACTGCACCAATAACATATGGCTATATGGAATTAATTCAAAATGATGTATATTCGATATTTGCAAAAAATATAGTACCAAAAATTTTGATTCCGTCATCTGATCCATTTATACAATCAATGGAGAACGAACTACGAAATTGGAATTTCGACTATGGTGTCAACTCAATTCAAGGACCTATTCTTGCTTTATTTACTAATTATTTTTTAAATTTTACGCTTTCAGATAAATTACCTAAAGGTTTCTTAAGCGAAATTCCTGTCCAAGGTAAATTGACGGAAAATTTATTGAATCTTCCACAAAATTCATTTTGGTTTAATGATACTAATACATTTTTAACCAAACCAAAAACTAGTACCAGTTCTCTAGCATCTGAAACAAAAAATGATATAATTTTAAAAGCATATGAGGCTGTTAAAGAATACTATATTTCTCATAATTTAAATATTCAAACTTTTACTTGGGGTCAGCTCCATAAAGTACAATTCAGTCATGTTATTGGTAATCGAATGAGCATATTATCATTTTTAAACGCTGGTCAATTACAGCCTTCACCAGGTGATATGTACACAGTTAACGTAGGCACTTACAATTCTAACTTCGTTCAGACTGAAGGTGCCTCATTGAGACAAATTATGGGTATGGATTCAAACCAAACCTATTTAGTAATCATTCCTCCTGGTCAGAGTGGTTTAGTTGGACAAAATCATTATGCAGACCAAATTACGAGATGGTTAGAGGGAAATTATTGTGCAATTGCAATTGAAAAATAATGGGAACAAAAATGGCTACTAAGAACACAAAAACTTTTAATAAAATGCTAGAAATACTTATCAAAAAAGCAATAGACTATTATGACACAACCATTGTATTTGTAGTTATGATATTATTATTCATTGATACGTTACTTGTAAACGCCTTACAGCAATCATTTTTGTCTATTATGTTATTTTTAATAATAATTATATTAGTAGATATAGGTTTCAATGTCCCACTTGTTTCAAATATAATTCAATTACCTAAAATTTTCAATCCTTTGTCAAGATTACTTCTTGATAAATTTTTAAAAAGTTTACTTTATATGATAATTTTGATACAATTAATTATAACACCTCCTGAGGTACCTATTTCGTTTTTAATTTCTAATTTTGCATCAATAGATTATTATTTCTTGCTAACAGCTCCGATTATTACAGGATTATATTTTGCTCTTTTTAATATCTTAAAAATAAGTTTTGAAAAGAAACCTGAAACAAATATAGTATTTTAAATCAAGTTAGTGTACATGGAAACTAAGATGAATTCTAGAAAAGCAAACATAGAAGAATATATTTTAACGATTCCTAATATGGATAAAAAAAACTATATTTTAGAAATAATGAATGAATTAGATAAAAAAAATGAAAATATAGCTTTTCATGGATCTTGTACTGATGGGTCAATAACGGCTGCATTATTATATTTGTATAAACCTGAAAAAACCTATATACCTCTTGATTACAATATTTTAAAGGATCCAATCATAAGAAAATATTTAATAAAACAAAATTGGTTTGCAATTGTGGATTTAGAACCATTTAATAAACATCCCCTTGAATTGTATATTGATCACCATAGGAGTGTAATTGGTCAGACAATAAATTCAAAACGAATTCATTTTGAAGTTGGAGAATTAGGACCTTCTGCTGCATTTGTTCTTTACAATTCATTAATTGGATCTGTTTCAATTCCAGAATATATGAAATTACTAGTCGATGTTAGTAAAGTCACGGATACGGCATCATTTAGAATTGATCCACCAATTGAAATTGTATCAAAAGATAATTTGTCTTTTTTAGAAGATTTTGATAAGTTATGTTGGTTTGTTCAGGATGGCACAAATGTTGAGGAAAATTACACCCTTCAAAAAAATAATAATTTAATAATGGGATTAGCTAAAGAAGGGGTAAATTTTCTTCTATCTAATGATATGATAACGAATGTAAATAATCAACGCTCTAAAAGAAATTTAGCGCAAAATTTCATAAATAACTTGACTATTACACCATTAATGGTTATAATAAATACTCCTGATAATTCTTATAAACAATTTATCTCTTTAAAACTAGGTAAACTAGGTGCTAAGGTAATAGTTTTTCTTAATCAAAAGGATGACATCATAACTATTAGTTTACGGCAAAGTAAACTTAATTCGAAGGATGAAATTGAATTTTATAGATTAGATTTATTCGCAAAAAAATTCAATAAATCAGGTGGAGGTCATGCCGAGGCATCAGGCTCAACATCACCTTCTTTAGATTATGCTTTTGGTATAGTAAAAAAATGGGCAAAAGAAAAAAAATTAAAATATTCCGTTAATGAATATAACTAAACAATATCTTATTTTTATTTATCATCAGGTACAACTTCGGCATCTATTGCATCTGATTTTTCTTCTGTATCTTCAGCAGTTTGCTCCGAATCTTCATCATTCGTTTCATCTTCATCATCCTGATCAATTTCATCAGAATCAAGATCTCCTAATTCAGATTCATCAATATCTGGCATGTCACCAAGGTCAGGCATACCCATACCACCTAAACCTCCCATACCGGGGAACATACCTGGATAATCATAGTTAATTTCAGGAGTATATTCTTCGGGAATCTTTATTTTACGGGTTGCTGATTCATCATAAGTAAATTCAGGAGGTAATATTATAAAAGAATCTTTATTTTCTTCGGATTCTTTCCAATCGAGC
>DAHXPE010000166.1 GCA_027364495.1 Candidatus Heimdallarchaeota archaeon
TTTAGAAAGTGTCAGTTTTAGTATTTGTAATTTATCAGAATTGGTTCGAACATTACTAACCCATTCAAGCATCAAATATCTTAATATAAGCAATCTTCAGATCGTTCGAATTCCATCACTTAATGAAATGGTAAATTTAAATGTTTTTTCACTTCATTGGGTCACTCCTGTCACTAGGCTTATTAAAATAGAAGGAGAAATTAAATATTCAAATCATATTGAATATGAATACTTAAAAATTCCTCTTGAGAATATTCCACTATAATTCAACGAAAATCTAAATATATTTTTAATGGATGTATATTCTAATTCAATTGAAGAAGAAAATTACCTGGAATATGATTATTTAAAAGATACTAAGGCATCCCTTTATTCTTCAAAGGAAATTGCTTTTTTAAGAAATCACTTTTGCAATAAATTACTTCTTTTTGGAAATCGTTTTAATCCCGATATGGCACAAGCACAAGCAGTTTTTTTTAGATACCTAAAAAACTTTACTTTCTTGGGCAGAAGAGAATTTATCTGCAATGTAACTGAACGTCTATTTAATATATTAACGAATTATCCTGAAGATAAGGATGTATGTAATCATTTAATTTATAAAAATAATTTATTCATTTTAAATGATTTATTTACAAGCTACTTGAAAAATAAACCAAAGAATTTTGATAATTTAAAAAATCTTACGTTTATTATTGATTATGAGGCAGCCTATTATAAACAAAGGCCCATTTCCATTCCTAGAGATATTATTTCATGAACGAAACTGATAACAATATACTATCCTTATGATTATCCTTTTGGAGAAGATTACTATCCCTATGATCAGGTTCCAATCTCAAATAAGCTAAAGAAATTTTTTTCTGAAAAAACTAAAAAATGGGCTAAATTTCATCAAAATAATAGATATTATGCGATGACTGATGCTACCGATGGTGAAGATTTAAAGGAAATTTTCTTTTTACCTGTTACCAAAGAACAAAAGGATTTTGATTTTGTAAATAGAATGAATGAGATATCATATTATGAAAAAAATCAATTTAAAAAGTATAAATATTTCAAGCTGCTAAGATTCTGTCCTACTTATTCATTATGATTGTTAAATATAAAAATATTTGCAATAAATGAATGGTTGGTTCCTAAATTGTTATTAAAAGAGAAAAAGTGGTATTTATATTATAGTTTTAATTGGAAATCCAACGTAAATGTATTAATAATAAATTTTAAGTTAGAATCAATTTTTTCTTTATTATTCGTTGAAAAAATACTATTTCAGGTATAAATGGAAAATTTTTTTGAACTGATATAAGCACATATTTTTTTTGCTCCTTCTATTGTGGTTTATTGGAGAAGCATTATTTTTATGAAATAATATTTAACATATAATTTTAAATTAAAAAATTATAGTATTATAAAATACCAAGGTAAATTTCCCCGATTTTTTAGAGGAAAACACAAATGGAAAAATTATCGTCAAAAGTTATCGTTTTAGGAGACGGAGCAGTTGGGAAAACTTCCATAGTCCATCGGTACGTAACCGAAAAGTTTCAAAAACGTTATACAGCTACTATTGGAGTAGATATTCTCAACAAATCCCTTAAAATTGTCCAAGGTGTGACTGAATATGAAGTAAATCTCAATTTATGGGATATTGGTGGTCAGGACAGTTTCAAACTCGTTCGAGGAAAATTTTATAAACAAGCAATTGCAGCACTTTTAATTTTCGATGTCACTAACAGAAAATCATTCGATAATTTAGAAAATTGGATTAAAGAAGCAATTGAAAATGTTGAACAACAGATTCCTTTTGTTCTAGTCGGTAACAAAATTGATTTGTCTGACAGTCGTGCTATCTCATCAGGAGAAATCCAGAAAAAAGCAAAAGAGCTCGGAATTTCACTTGTTATTGAGGCAAGTGCTGTAACAGGTGAAGGAATTGATCAAGCTTTCAATTATCTGGCTCATACTATTATTGATTACTTCAATAAAACAAAATAATATCCGTTCCTGGTAAACATTATTCAGGACGCCAAATAATTTGATCTAATTCTTCATCAAGGTGGATTATTTTTGAGTCATGAAGGTCTCTTAGCACTCTTATTGCTATGTGCGGTTCTGTTTTTGATTCATTCATAACCATTTTTTTAGTTAGAGCTTTTCCTTTGTGTTTAAGTAGCGTATCAATAATCTGGGCATAACCTTTGGCATTGAAGAGCTTACCCAGTAATAATCCATAGACCTCGATATGTCTATTGAAAGTTTCTGCATCAGCAGTTATAGTACTATCAAAAATGTTTATGTTTTTCTCAATCTTCCAAACTGCTTTACTGAGTTTGTCGTTAAGAAGCTGTAACTCAATCATTTCTTTATCTGGTCTTTTTTCCTCAAGTTTTTTAATACCATTAGTTAATTCTCTATTTTGACTTTCAACTATGTTTAATTGCTTTTGTGTTTCAATTAATTCGTTTTCTAAAGTTTGAACTTCTTCTTGTAAACTTTTTAGCACACTATTGTTTTCATCTTCTTCAATTAGGTCTGGTTCTAGCTGATCAGATTGAATTTCTTCGGAGGATGAGACATTTCGTTTTAAATGACGTATTTCAGTATTCTTTTCACCAAGTATTCGCTTTAAATCTGTTAATTCTTGTTTATAGTTATTGATAAGCTTTTCCTTCTCTTCCTGTTCTTTTTCTAACGTTAAAAATTTATTTTTGAGGGTTTCTAGTTCTTCTTTTGTTAAATCGAATTCTTCATCCAAGGTATAATGATATTCGTCATTTACTGTTTTTTTTGTAAAATAAGATTCTTCTGATTTCTCTTCTTCTTCCTGCTCTTGAAAGATTTTTTTATAAGATAATATTTCTTGGTTACGAAATTGAAGCTCTTTTCTTAAGCTTTCATTCTTTTCTTGATAATAATGCAATTCTTTCTGTAAATCTTGATTTTCATTTTGTAATCGCTGTCTTTCTTCTTTATTTTGTTTATTTTCATTCGTAATGATGTTTTCAATTGACGCTGAACTTTGATTTTGCATGTCAGGAGCTATTAAAGGTCTTTGTTCAGGCTCATTTATATTGGAAGTTTTAAAATTGTTTAATTTAGATAATTCTGAACTAAGATAATCTTTGATATTATTCAATAAATTCTCTGTTGATTGCATTGCCTTATAAGAGACATCTTTTTCTGTTATATCTTTTTCAAGAGAAATTATTTTTTGTTGAAGAACATCAGTTAATGATCGTTCTGCTTTATATAAGCGCATTAATTTATCAGAATCTAATGTTTGATCGACAACAGTTGATTGTGAAGATGAATGCAATTCAGTTTCAAAATCGTGTAATTCTTTTTCAAGTTCAATCAATTTAATATTGGATAAACCAAGAGATTCATTAATTGTTTCTTTAAGTTTATCTATTTTTAGTTTAATTACTTCTTCCATCTCCTTATTTGTATCTTTCAAGGACATTTCGATTCACTTCTTGCTATTTTATTTATGCAAACTTTATTCAAAGTAATTTTGATTTAATTCTTTTTGGTTTATTTGTGAAATATGGATATTAATGTTATTATTTTTTTATGCTCAACTGCTATTTAATTAAAATATAAATCTTATTGTATAGATTTATATTCTTAAAAAATTCTTGAATTAGCTCAAAACATTTCCAAAAAATTCTGTTTATAGAATTTAATTAGAAAGATTGATTAGTGAAAAAATAATTCTTAATTAAGTCTCAAAGACTAAAATTCAATAAATTAAATTCCTTTTTGCAATTTGATATAAAAGGACTTTAAATATTCTTTATAAGCTCTTCAAAAAAATATAAACTTAGTAAAAATAATTTAGTTATAATAAACAACTCAATACCTCCCTAAGTATATTTAACGAGTTAATGTAAAATTTGGTTTATTTTATTAAATAGAAAACTAAAAATTGTATAAGGTGCAGACTGATTGAATCAAGAAGAAGAAGTTGTAATTGAAGATAATGAGGAGGATATTCCAGAAGGAGAGACATATGATGATGAGGGAATTGTTGTCAATATCCAAAATGTTGTGGCAAGTGTTGACCTATACTTTAAAATACCTCTTGAAAAAGTAGCATCAATTTTAATGACTAGTTCAGAAGTCAGTTATATTCCTGAACAGTTCCCAGGACTTGTTGTTAAAATCAAAGAACCCAAGACTTCAGCTTTAGTTTTTAGCTCTGGAAAAATGGTTATAACTGGTGCTAAATCTGCCACTGGAATTAAAGAAGCTGTAACCGTATTAAGATCTCAATTGCGTCAATCATCAACAACTAAAGGACCTAAAAACAAAGCAGCTAAAATAACTGTTCAAAATATAGTTGCTAGTGGTAATATTGGCTATAAGATAGATTTAGAATTAGCAGCATTACTTTTAGAAAATAGTATGTATGAACCTGAACAGTTTCCAGGTCTTATTTATCGACTTAAAAAACCTAAAACGGTTTTATTGCTTTTCCAAACTGGAAATGTGGTTTGTACTGGTGCTAAAAAAGAATCTTATGTATTTCAAGCAGTTAAACATGTTAAAGATGATTTAATGGGTATAGAAGCACTCATTGAAGATGAAACTACTTAAATATTCGTAAATATCTTTAATACAGCCTATTTTTTGTCTAATTTTTCTTTTTCTTATTATTTTAAACAATTCAAAGATTTTAATTAAATTATAGGTAAATACGGGGTTATTTTTTGGGGTCCATGAGTATACGCTTAGCTAAAAAATTAATAAGTCAGTAATTGAATTGTTTTATTTACTTCTTTTGAATCGTAAACTACTTGATACCTTCAAAGCTGCAAAACGTGTCTTATCAGATACATAGCCTTTGAATAAGAGATATCTACGATAATACATCTGATATTCACCTTCGAGCTGTTCTTCATAGTGCATGAAAGCTAAAATGATTACTGCGACAAAGTATATAATTGTTGTTAAAAGAAAAACTGTTGCAAAACCATTCTCCGGATTTTTTGTATTCACAGCTGAGACTCCGACAGCTAATAATCCTACTACTGGGGATAAGAGATTTGCTGCTATTATAAATAATCCCATGAACTGTCCTTCTTTACCTCTAGGAACCAGATCGGCAGGTAAACTCACATTGACTGCAGTAATGAAAATTGTCCCTAAAGCAAGAACCACTGAAATCGCATAAATTGGATGATCCGACCACATAAAATTTTGAGCAACCATGAATGTAAAAAATCCCATCATAACTGAGCCTATCATACCAGATCTGACTTTTCCTAATTTTGCTATTACAATACCAACTGGAAGTGCTAAAATTGCGCCAGATAAACCAATTAATACCAGAAGATTCTTTGGATCAATAGTTAAATTCGGAGTTTTGTCAAGTAGTAACTGATTTAAAAATGGTGCAAACTCTGTATCTATAATAAACCCTCCTCCTCCCCATAGTATTCCAATTATGAACATAAATAAAAAGTCTCTATTTGCACTATTTCCATATCCCATTTCAAATAGGTAACGAGGAGTAGCTAATATGTCTTTCATTGTACCATCTGCAGGAAATGGAGGATTATATTTTGGTGTCAGAATGAATGTCAAAAGACCTAAAACTATAATAATAATCCCAGTTAATAATCCAACAGTTACCCAACCGCGATAGGTATTAACTTCTGAGATACTGCTTAATCCATATCCTATTAATGTTCCACCTAAACCAACTCCAGCGAATCCTAGACCTACCCAACCTCTTTCTTCTTTCACAAAAAGCTCACTAATCAAGGCATAATCTGATGCTAATGCAAATCCTAATCCAATATTTATGAAAATATATACAAAATTCCCTGCTAAAAAAACGTATAGTACGTTATCACTCACGACAAGTATAGGTAAAACAATATATCCCAAACCAGCTATAATTGATCCTAAAAAGATCATTGGAACTCTATTTCCAAATCTCGATCTTATATCATCACTTATTGCTCCTCCTACAACAAGTGCAATCATGAATGCTATCGTTGAAGTTACTATCATTATTAAATAGATAGTATTTGCCAATCCAGAATTGGATGGATTAGCGATACAGGAAAAAATGTCTGGTGAACATAAAAATTTTACTAATAAGAAAGTTTTGTAAAATATTGTTAAATTAAACGCTGCAAAAAATAGTGAAATTGCAACAATTGTATAAATTAATTTGATTGGACCTTTAGGTTTTTTTTGTAAAATTTCATCTTCTAGTCCAGTTAACGTATCTTTTGATGCGTTAACATTTTTATTTGTATTTGTTGAATCTTCTAACGACATTTTTTTCCCATAATGATCCAATATTTATTCAGAAATATAATTACTTCCACGTTTGTCTATATTAATTAAGAGCTAATAATTTTACTAAAATTTTCTTTTTCAATTGTTAAGACTGTATTTGTACAAATATTTCTAACATCAAAATTTTTCTCTTTTACTCATAATGCAAACTATTTTTAAATTATAAATTCACTAATAATTTTATTAAATATAATTTTCCATTTGTTTGTGTTATAATTACAAAGATATAGGTCTTTGTGTTTCATATGCAAAAATCAAATAATTTTAAATTAGTAATAGTGACAGGAGGTGTCATGAGTGGGATTGGTAAAGGCCATGTTACCTCATCCGTAGGAAAAATGCTCCAATTTCGTGGTTTTTCAGTCACTCCAATTAAAATTGACCCCTATTTAAATACTGATCCAGGCTTAATGAATCCTTCTGAACATGGAGAAGTTTTCGTTACAGATGATGTATGGCAATTTGAAACTATTGGTAATGATCATGTTCTTAAAATAGCAGAGCTTGATCAAGATTTTGGATCCTATGAAAGATTTTTGGACCAAAACATGCATCCAAGTCAGAATATTTCAAGTGGGCAGGTTTTTACTACAATTTTGAAAAAAGAACGAAACGGAGATTATCTCGGTAAGACTGTACAGATGATTCCTCATGTTACTGATGAAATAAAAGGTAGAATTCTTGGCTTTACCAAAGAAACAACTCCCGACAACTTCAAAATCCTTTTAGTAGAAATTGGTGGTACCGTTGGAGATATTGAAGGTGATATTTTCTTAGAAGCTGTTAGACAACTTCAATTAGACCTAGGAAGAGAAAATGTAGCTTTTATTCATACTACATTGGTCCCTTATAACGCTCCAATTCAAGAATTTAAAACCAAGCCAACGCAACATTCAACCCAACAACTATTATCAAGGGGTATTTTCCCAGATTTTATCGTTTGTCGGTCAGATTTTCCTATTGATGATAACATTAAGAAAAAAATAGCTTTATTTTCTAATGTACCCGTTACAAATGTTATTGATAACCATAATTTAGAACAAGAATCTCTTTATTCTTTACCATTACATTTTGAAAACCAATCTTTTGGTGAACTTCTTTTAGAACGTCTTTCAATTCGTTCACAGCTCTCAACTATAAAGATTTCTGAAAAAATCAAAGAATGGGAAAATATTATTAAGAACTTTGAAGTAACCAAAGATTCGGTTACAATCGGAATAGCTGGGAAGTATACAAAAAATAAGGATGCATACAAATCAATCAAAGAAGCATTACTACATGCTGGTGGATTTTATCAAATTAAAGTTAATATCGAATGGATTGAAACTGATGAAATCGAGTCAATAGAAGATCATATTAAAAATGTGGATGGAATTCTCGTTGCTCCCGGCTTTGGTAAACGTGGAACAGAGAAAAAGATCGAATTTGCTAAATATTGTCTGCAAAATAATTTTCCTTATTTAGGAATTTGCTTTGGAATGCAAATGGCTATTATTGCCTATGCTCGTTATTATGCTAACATTAAAGATGCTAATAGTCTTGAATTAGATGAAAAAACCACTGAACCTGTCATTTCTCTTCAGCAAGAACAAAAGAAACGCATTGGATTAGGTGGTACTATGCGTTTAGGTAAATGGAAAGCAGAATTAAAACCTGGAAGTTATGTGAGTAAAATTTATGGTTGTAACACTGTATTTGAAAGGCATAGACATAGGTGGGAAGTTAATAATAGCTATATTCCTGTTCTTGAAGAAAAAGGTTTAATCTTCTCTGGTTATTCTCCTGAATCTAATTTGGTTGAATTTATCGAACTCCCCGAAAACGAACATATATTTTTTGTTGGAACCCAGGCACATCCCGAATATAAATCCAGACCCTCAACACCACATCCTTTGTATAAAGAATTCATTAAGAAGTCTTATGAAAATAAGAAAAAAAAGATAAATTCAAAATAAATAATAATGAAGGGTTATTATTTTTTTCTAGGTAAATTCATACTCATAGTGGTAATTTCAGGTCTTAAATACCATCCTTGCTTTAAATAAAATTCAATGACATTTTTATTTGTCTCAAGGACTTCAAGTTTTATTTTAACAATATTGTCTTCTTCAAAAGCATGAATTACTTTATTTAATAATTCCTTGCCAAAACCTTTTTTTTGATAATCTGGAAGAATAGCTAAATGATGGATCCATCCCCTCCGCCCATCGAAACCACCTAAAACCGCACCAATTAGCAAATCAGAATCTTCAAGAACAAAGCAATAGTTTGGATTTCTTTGAATCATCCTATGTAACTCTTGAATTTCATCAGATTTTGATAATTCTATTCCAGAAGCCATCCAAACAGAACGAACTGCATTAAAATCAGCTTCAGACATTTTTCTTATTTTCAAAATTATACCAACAGTAAGAAAATTTTTATTAATTAAATTATGAAGGATTATATAATTAATAGAAATCTTTCCAATTGCAAAAATCTAATAAATTTTCAATTTTTCTCGCTTTAAATAAATTATTATAAATTGATTTGTTGTAAAAGAAATTCCTTAAGGAACATATTATGAGCTTAGATATAACTGATCTTGAATTGTTAATAATTCTTCAAGAAAAACCTATGGCGAATGATTCAACTCTTGCAAGATTAACAGGGTTGTCCTCACCGACTGTTAAGAGAAGAATTGATAGACTTTATGATGTTAAAGCAATTGAAAGAATTCAAGCTTTAATTGATTATGAAAAAATTGATTTACAAGTAGTAAGTGCCTTCCTTCAAGTTTCATTTGAAAAATTAACTAGACTATCAAATATACTGGATAAATATCCCTATATCTATTATCAACCCATTTTAAAAAATCAAAATCCCATTTATTAGCTTTAGAATTGTAAACTATAAATCTTGGCTTTGTTCGTAGCTCTATTGTGTCTTCATGATTTATCAAAGTATAGTCGATAAGGAGATCCAAAGAAATCAGTTTTTTAAGATATTGCTCTAAAAGTGGAAATCCTTTCTCTGGAATTCTAAAGGTTGCGTGAATACCATT
>DAHXPE010000187.1 GCA_027364495.1 Candidatus Heimdallarchaeota archaeon
ATTACTTTTGCAGGGATTATTTACTGATGGAGGCATAAATTTTTCACCAAAAAATAGACGCAAAAAGTGAAACATGTATAACAGGAATGATTTTAAATCTTTCAGGTTATTTTATAATTGCAAATGAACAATTAGAAAAAATTTTCAATTATATTAAAGAAAACCAAATGGAAGATGAGAGCTGGAATTGTAAATACCCAATAAAAGCGAAACATGGATCATTCAATACAACAATGTTAGTTTTGAAGGGATTAGAACCATACAAAAAAATTAGTAAGATGGAGAGAAGGGAGGTAGCAAATTTCTATTAACCATAGATTGTACAAGGTGAATACAGCAAGAGAAATAGTAAAAGGAGATTATCTAAGATTTTAGTTTCCCTATCATTGGAAATATGATGCATTGACTTCATTAGATTATTTTCAAGCATGTCACACCCCACCTCTTATGATGAAAGATTAGAAGAGCGGACAACTAGTGGAATCAAAAGCTGATGAACGCTATATTAAAAATTATAAGGGATAATGTAGGAAAATCTGTTTAATGATGTAAACAATCGGTAAAAATAGTAGATTTAATATGCTAAGATGGCAAAAAAAACTTCACTAGTGGAATCAAATAACATGATTACCTACATGAATGATAAAATAGGTTACGTTCCAAGTGCTGTGAACATTGGCATTGTTAAAATGGGAAAGGAAGGGTTTCTAATAGATACTGGAATTGACAATAGTGCAATGAACAAAGTTCTGAAAGAGGTGGATTTTCAGGTAGCAGGTGCAATCATCACCCATCATCACGCAGATCACATGGGAGGTGCTTCAAAATTATATTCCTTAGGAGTAACAAACATTTACGGTCCAAAAGGAGAAGTAGAACTTATAAAAGATCCAATGAGGGGGATACCTTACTCAATATTTGGAGGAGCTTCTCCACCAAAGGAATTACGGAATAGATATTTAGAAGCACGGTCTGTTGTAGTATTACCAGCTACGAATGCTTCTTTTGAGAAAACGATTCAATATGTCGATACTCCGGGTCATAGCTTATCTCATGCTGCGTATATTATTGATGATGTGTTGTTCGGAGGGGATGCTGTTTTTACTGAAGAAACAATCGATAAATATAATTTATTATATGTAATAGATCCAAAAAAAGCAATAATATCTTTAGAAGAGCTAACACAAAAAAAATTTTCTGCAATGATACCAGGACATGGAACTGCAACTGAAGATAGAAAGAATTCCTTAGATAAAATACATGCAACTAAAGAACATTATGAACGAACTGGAGAGAGGATATTAAAAATAATAGGAGAAAAAATGGACTTTAAAGAATACCCTAAAAAGATCATGGAAGAATTAAAAGTTAAAGAAACTCTCAAAACTAGAGGAGTGACTCAATATTTCTTATTTCAGACATCGATAATGTCCTATTTATCAAATTTAATGGATGAAAAGAAAGTGAAATTGGAAATAGACGGATATGATTTAAAAATTATTGCTGTATAGAAAAATAAATCATAAATGAAAAAAAAAAGTAAAAATTTCTTCAAATTAAATATTTAATAGGAAAAAAATTTTATTATTGTATTCACTTCATCTGGAGATAAATCCCCTCAAAAACGTAAAGTAATCTGAACTTTTCATGTCTTTAATTTCAATTATAAAACACAAAAAATCACGAACAAATTAAAAGAAACCATATTTTAAAATCAATAGTTTCAATAAAGTTAAAAGGAATTTTAAAATAAATTTATCACTTTTATATAGAATCTTATTTCGATAAATAATTAAAGTTTTGTTTCAAATTTAATTTGGTTCCGGATAAATTATTTTTTTTCATCAATAATAAACGAAAATGAAATTTTTTAATATCAAAAAAAGATGGTGAGCCGAACCAGATTTGAACTGGCGACCTCCTCCGTGTCAGGGAGGCATCATACCGGGCTAGACAATCGGCTCAAATTGTTAATATTTTTGTTTTAATATTTGCTGTTAAAATTATACTCTATTTTATTTTTCGAGCTTATTTTAATTGTTTTTCTATTTTTTTTAAGGGTTTTGGTTTTTGTATTAATAAAAAAATTTGAAATTGAGAAATTTAGAATATTTTTTGTTTATTCTTCTAGGACTACTGCTTTTCCGCCAGCTGCTGTTATTTTCTCTTCTGCGTGTGATGAAAATGCTGGTGCTTTCACTGTCAATTTGTAATTCAATTTGCCCTTTCCTAGCACTTTTTCGTAACCAAATTGTGTCACATCAAATTCGGTCATTTTTTCCGTGCTTTTTGATGCGATCTGGTTTATTGTTTCTAAATTAATTGTTTTTACTTGTGCTATTCTTGGTGCTGGTCCATGTCTTACAAATCCTGTGTGCGTTTTCTGCCAGATTTTGTTCTTTATTGTCAATATCCAATGGTGTTTTGTTAAACCAGCTTTTCCTTTTCCTCCTCTGTGTCCTGAAGCTCGGTGACCGCCTGATATTCTACCATATCCGTGTTGTCGGTTTCCACGTTGTTTTCTTACTTTCTTTTGTTTTCTAAATACCATGTTCTTCACCTATGTCATTCTTTTTATCAGCTGGTTTATATTGTCTCCTCGGTATCCGAGGGATCCACCAACTGTATAATGTATTTTAGTTGCTTCATAACCTTTTCTTGGAGGGTGTAATCTAAAAAATGGTTTTAATTCTGGTATATCACCTAAATCTGCCTTTAAATCAACGAATGCTTCAAAAAGCTAAAGATACTATTACTTGGGGTGAAGTAACCTCAGAATCAGTAGAAAAAGTATTGAGCAAATGGGGAAAATTA
>DAHXPE010000193.1 GCA_027364495.1 Candidatus Heimdallarchaeota archaeon
GTTTTAATCTATTCAAGTATTCTTTAGTTAACCTTAAAATATTAGCTAATTGTTCAATTTCTTTTAATTGTTCTTGCAATGTATTTATCAGCCTTGTGAGTAGATAAAAGAATTTATTTTAATTTTTTTTAGTTATTTAAATTGCGTTTTTGTTTTATCAATTTTGTCAAATTTTAAAAGTTATTAAAACTATCCAAATACACATAAAAAGAATTATTTTTATTTAATAAACTAACAAAACTGGTAAAAAAAGGATAAATTTTATGCTACAATAATAATTTCTCTTTATTCAGCAGCATCTTCAAGATTGTCAATTTTTTTATTTAGATCACTGATTTGGTCAGCAATATTTCGAAATATATTCATATAAGAAATCATTTGTCTTTCGAGAATTTCATTAGGCGAAGGGATAATATAAACATTGTTTGAAATTTTTCCAATTGGATTTACTTGATTTTTTTGGTCCACCATTAAATATCTACCTTAAAAAATGTATTTATAGATTATTTAATAGGGTATCAGGATAGATAAAAAAAGAAATATTATGCACATGATATCAGTCATATTTGTGGTTTTTTTGGAGATTCAAGGCTTTTTCAGATTGTTGTAAATCTGACTTTAGTTTTTCCATAATATCATTTCTTTCAGCTATAATTTTATCTAATTGTTCAAAAGTAAGATCATCAAAATATTTTTTCAAATCCTTGAGATAATCCCAACTCCCAATATCGATAAAGTTTCCATTTAGCTGATAGGCCAAAACTTTTTCATTATTTTGAATTGCTAATCCAATTGCATCAGTTATTTGTATTTCACCACCATATCCAGGCTTTAAAGCTCTAATGTAGTCAAAAATCTTAACATTAAATGCTAAAACAGATGAAACTGCATGGTACATTCCTTCAAATTTAAAAGGTAATTGTTCTTCTAATGATTGAGGTTTTTCTTTAATGTCAACAATATTAAGAGTTTTATCCTTATTTTCGACAATCTTTACAACACCGTATTTTTGAGGGGTTTTAGTTTTAAAGGTCATAACAGTTGCTAATGGATGGAGTTTTTCATGCAATTCAATTAAATTAGAAATTTCGGACGCAGGATTAATTATGTTATCTCCAAAACAAACTAAAAAATCCGTGTGATCTCTTTCTATGACTGAATGACCGGACAAAATTGCATGCCCAAGACCTTGCTCAGATTCTTGCAAAATATAATCTGCTGAGACACCGAAATAATGGCCATCACCTAAATAATCTATAATTGCCCCTTTTTTATGTCCTACAATAAGTAAAAATCTTTTTACACCAGATTTTTTTACATTATCAATAACATGTTCTATTACTGGCTTTTCACCAAATTCCATTAGTTCTTTAGGATAAGATCTGGTGTTTGGCAACATTCTTGTTCCTTTACCAGCTGCAGGTATTAATGCTATACTTATCATTTGATTACCATCCTAATTTTTTCTTGAGTTCATTTCTCTCATCAATAATTCTAGAAAGCTCATCATCCGTCATGTTTCTGTAATATTTTCGGATCTCCCATAGTACATCCCATTCAGAAACATCAATAAATTGACCATTGAGTTTATGTGCAATAACTTGCTCTCCATTAGTAATAGCTCTTGAAAGCGCGTCAGCAACTTGGAGTCGATTATCAAGGTCCCTTGATGTTTGTCTTAAATAATCAAAAATACGAACATTAAATACCATAATAGAAGAAAGAGCTAAAAATGATCCATCTTCAATACGAAAATTTTCCTGATCCTCTGGATTTGTTGGTTTTTCAATAATACGCAGAACCCTATCAATATTATTGATATTTTTTATCCGTGTTATCCCATACCTAGTTGGCACATTTGTGGAAAAGACAAGAATCGTTGCTAGCGGTTTATATTTTTCATGTTTATTTATCGTTTCAATGATTTCACTATATGGATTAACTATGTTATCGCCAAAGCTTACTAAAAAATCTTGAATCTCCGAATCACGTTTAATTCGAATACTTCCAGATAAGATTGCATCTCCAGGTCCTGATGGAAGCTCTTGGTAAACAAAACTTGCATTGATACCAAAAAGAGATCCATCACCAATATAATCAAGTAAAGCGGATTTTTTGTAGCCAGCAATAAAAACAATGTCTTTTATGCCAC
>DAHXPE010000200.1 GCA_027364495.1 Candidatus Heimdallarchaeota archaeon
AAATTCCTTCTACTGTTTCTGTTCTAAGTTCCTCTTCATCATCCTCTTCTGAATATTTCAAAACAAATTTTTCTTTTAACATACTTTTTCAGTAATTGAAAATAATATCTTTGATTGATTAATACCCTTTTTGTCTTTTGAAATAAATAAAAATAATATTTATTATTGGAAATATGAATATAAATTCATCTGTTGTTGTAATGGTACTACTGGTTGTATTTATACCTCCTGTTGATTGTTCATATGAAGTGGTTGTTGTGGATCTTGTAGAAGTGGAAGATGCAGAAGAGGATGATGAAGAGGAACTTAGAACAGAAACAGTAGAAGGAATTTTACCATTGGCTGTCTAAGGGTCTGAACCATTTCATGATTAAAATCCCAATTTACTTTTATACATAAGTTTGTGATTTTATTTTTATTTAGAAAAGATTTTTTAAATATATCATAGGGATGAAAGGTTTAAAGAATGTTAATTTAATGCTTGATTAAAGAATTCAAATTTGGTCAAAAAATTATGAAACCTGTAATTTGGGTTGATGGTATAATAGGTGCTGGAAAAACAACTATTTCAAAAGAAATTTGTAAAATCCTAAATTTCAGACCCTTACTTGAACCTGTTGATTCAAATCCTTATCTAGCTGATTTTTATAAAGACCCCAAACGCTGGGCTTTTCCTATGCAAATGGATCTATTATTGAAAAGGTATGCTATGCATAGACTAGCTAATATGGAAGCAATGTCTGATTCAAATTTCAATGGCGTTGTTATTGATCGTGGGTTAGCTGGTGATAGAGTTTTTGCTAAAGTTGCTTATTTAGCAGGAAATATTTCCGAATTAGAATGGCAAACTTATCTCAGGGCCTTCAATTACTTAACTTATGAATTAGCACCTCCCAATTTATTAATATTTCTAGATGTTGATCCCAAAATAGCTAAGAAGAGATTAGAAGATAGAAAGCGTGAAGCTGAGAAAGGAATACCGCTAAATTATTTTCAAAAACTTCATCGGGGATATTTAGATGTTTTGACCGAAATTGAATCGGGTGCTACAATTTGGGGTAGAAATGTTGAGGTCTTTAAAATTGGTTGGAATACAGATTACCTGCCAACAGGAGAAATAACAGAAAAAATAAGGAAAAAATTCAATTTAGAATCCATTTCTAAACGTCAAATGAATCTTAAAAATTTTTTCACAGATTAAATGAATTTGGTCTATTTTTAAAAAAATTTTCCGATTTAAGTTTCCCAAATTTTAATTGCATCTTCAATAAAGTTAATTGCTCGTAATTCATGAAGTTTAGCCTCTTCTAATAATTTAGTTGTTTTATCGATAATTTCATTTGAAAAAGTAATTTTTTCAGGCTCCCAATAAGGAATCAACATCATAAATTCCTCCAACTGTTGTTTAACTTTCCTATGCTCTTTACTTGCTTGCATAATTAACTCTGATTGATTTTTACCTTTTTCATTTCTTGCAATCCTTTCCAAAAATTCAGTTGTTATTAACCGTGCATCATTATAATGTCTTCCAAAATAACTGTGTTTAGTATTTTGTCCTTCTTTAAGTTTTTTTATCCATTCATCGTACGCCTCTGGACCAGCAATAAATCCTTGTAGAGTAATATTCTCACCCTTTAATAAAAATAAAGCTCTTTTTAGTACTTCTAGGTAATCCGGTTTTTGATTGATTGGAATAGTTTCATGTTTAGTTAAATATAAAAATCGGAAAACGTCACTAACGAAAATACTATCAAACCTAACTGGAGTATCAATTCTTCCTTCACTCCGATAAAAAGTGCTTACTATATAACTGTCATTCTTGTATCCTTTAACAATCCCATAGACACTTGAATTACGAATTCCGTAAAGCATGACAGGTGTATCATAACAGCAAATAATATTTTTGACTTCGTTAAACATTTCTTGAACTTTTTTAAAATCCTCATAATTCATTTGCCAATTATCGGCATAAGTTTTATCTTTTTGCCAAAGATTAACTTTAAAACCGAATGATTCAATTGCTTGTAAGAAAAGTGAAAAAGTCTGATCATTAAAAGCATCAATTGCTTTATAATCTAAAGATTGAGTTTCAATAATAATAGGAAAACTCAAACCTACTCTACCACCAACCTCAATATAATCATAATTGACATGCAAGGAATTTAATATTCCAGATAATGATGCAACAAAAGAATTCCACCCTGGTTGGTAAACTGGATTACTAGAAACTAATTTTTCATCTGGGATAATGGTTTGTATCAATTTGCTATTTTCTTGATTGTAATTTAGATTGATGAAATTTAAAATTTGCTTTGTAAAATTCGTCAATTCATATTCTCCCCTTTTAATTTTTTGGATCAATCCTTCACTTTCAAGAGAGTTTAAATGATGTGCTAATGATGATGAGCCAATTGTAAAAGAATTCCCCACTACGCTCATAATATTATTGAATGTGTCAGTCTTTTCCAAAAGATGAATTAAAATATGCATCCTGATTGGATGACCAATTGCCTTGAACTTCTCTGCTATAATATTTTCTGAATCGAATAACTTCTTTTTCATTATTTCATCTAAATTCAAGTTCTGATTCATCGTAGACCAACACTTTTTGATAATTATTGATTTTTTATATTTATAATCATTCTTACTCAATAATTTTTTATAATCTTTATATTTTTTTCTCTTGTTATTCGATAAAATTCGAAAAAATTAATTCTAAAAATATCGAAAAGTTTATATACTTATCGAATAATTCATCAAATAGAAATTGAATAAGGTAAATTAACGGTAGGTGAAGTCAAATGAGATCAAATTATGAAAAAAAGATTTTATATGTACCTTTCATGGGTCCTCATGTCTATTCATTTTATAGAAAAAACAATAAATAATTTCAATAAATTTTAATGAACGATATATTTCTTCTAAGGAAACCTCTCTTTTATATGGTAAAAAACTAATTAAGAATGTCCTTGGATTTTTTTCTAAGGAAAATTTTTTTATAAACTGAATTTGAAATAAAAGAAAGCCAACGAATTGAATCAACGAGATATGGCTGAAGAGCTATCGTAACGTTAGCCTCTGATTCAAATTTCATGGGAAAAAACTGGTAAAACAGTAAGTACCGAAATTTAGTAAAAGAATATAATTTTATACGTTTAGCTGGAACTCAACAATTAGTTTTTACTGCATAAGAATTGTTTTTATTTCAAATGCCTTGAATTCTATTGAAATTTCAGATGTATTCGTAGTCACTAGTGTTTTATTATTCTCTAGTAAATTCGTTAAATAAATTGAATTGAATTTATTAAAAAAGGTTATTTTACAAGTATTATAACTCCCAGTTGATTCATATAACCTTACAATAAATCCATCAACTGATTCAGCTTTTTTAATGCTTTCCAAAATTATATTCGGATTTGAAACCATACAAAAAGGATTATCATGTAAATTATCAGGTAATGATCCATCAAAAATGTAGGGTACGTTATTAAGTTCATATCCTTTTTGTATTATTTTAATTAGAGAAGAATCTTTGTATGGGTAAAGTGAATAGGTAAATTCGTGTTCTCCAATATCAGCTTGAGCATCAGGATGTTTTGGTGACCGTAGTAAAGTTAATCCAAGTTGATTTCTTGATACATTATGACCATATTTAGAATCATTTAACAATGCAATGCCTCGGTGCGAATCTTCTAGAACTATCCACTTATGAGCACATATTTCAAACATTGCTCGTTCGTAATCCCGATTATTTAATGTTGATCTTTTTAAATAACCATTTTGAATTTCAGACTTAACAGTATCCGAAGTAATTGCAGATGGGAAGATAACTCTTAAGATCTTATATTCTTCTTGCCAATTAACTTTGGTTATGAAGTCAATTCTTTCATCAAAGCTATAAAAAATTATGTCTTGGACTAGTTCAGAATGACTGAAAACAAACTTAATTCTGATTTGAAAAAATAACGGTCCATTTGTAATTACTTCAACATTAATTGGAGTAAGATTTTGAATTTTTTGGTTAAAAGTATCCCATTCAATATCCCATGCATCCCAAGTAACTGGCATATCTTCAGCAAGTTGGATAGTATTAAAATAACCATTCTCGTTTACATAATTCATGGAATCATCATTTACGAACAATTCTTTTATTTGCATTGTATCGGTAAAGTTAACTGTATAATAAGGTGTTTCTAAGGTCCTGTTAATCCAAGTAAATACTGATTCATGTTCAATTGATCCCTTATGAACAATCAGTTGAGAAAATGCCATTGTTTGGAGTTCAGTAACTGTACACAAAAAAGGTGTATTAGAAAAATCCTTGTATACTTGACATGGGTAAGATTGATTGTTACTCTTCGTATGAATAGAATAATTTTCTGAAAAAGTAATTGGAAGTTTAATTAAAGATTTTCTCTTCCATGAAAGGCTATTTAAAATTAGAAATGAAGTATCAGAATGATTTTCAGGTGATTCAGAGATATAAAATTTTGATAAAACCAGATTTAGATTGTCTATTTCAGAAACAATTTGCTTATATGTAGCTAAAGCTTCAACGTTCACTTGATTAATTGATGATCCTGGTATGATATCATGAAATTGATGAGTTAGAAGTTTTTTCCAAAGAATCAATAATATTTCTCGAGGATAATCTCTACCGGTCTTAAATCCCATCTTTGTTCTTATTTCAGTTGTTGAGAGAACGCTAAAAAATTCAATGTTTCGAAATAACTGTTCAATTTTTCGATTGTATTTTTTAGTATTTGCAATTGTGGTGTACGTTCCTCTATGAAGCTCTAAATATAATTCACCTTGCCATGTTGGAAGATCATGAGCATTCCTAAATATTTTATCTAAAGCTATTGAAACTTTTGACCAATTAGTCTTAGGACAGCCTTCCAAATCCCCAATCCGTCTCATTACTTCAAGATCAGACCTAGTAGTACCACCACCTCCATCACCTTCACCAAAAGGTTTTATGAGACCATCTTGGACTTCCTTGTGTTGTACACGATTCCAGCTTTCGGTAATATCTTTAACAGAAACAAATCCTTCATAACTGGTTGTTAGAAAATGTGATTTGATTACTGTTCCATCGATACCGCTCCAATTAAACGTATCGTAAGGGAATCGGGTTGTATCATTCCAATTAATTTTGCTAGTGACAAAGTATTTTATTTCACAACCTTTCAAAATCTGAGGTAAATTACCACTATATCCAAAAACATCAGGTAACCAGATTATATCACCATAATAATCAAAGAATGTTTCAGTTAACTTTCTTCCAATTAAAAATTGTCTTATTAATGATTCACCGCTAGGTATATTTGTATCAGCTTCAACAGACATTCCTCCATTTGGTTCGCATTGTCCTCTTGTGTACGCATCAGTTACCTGCTTAAAAACTGCGGGATATTTTTCTTTAACTAATTCTAATTGAGCAGGTTGAGATTGAATGAATACAAATTCAGGATATTCTTCTCCATACCTTGCCATATTACTAAATGTCCTGGCTGCTTTACGTATTGTTTCACTTAATGGCCATAACCAGGCATGATCAATATGAGCATGACCAACTACAAATATATTTGGAATAGTTGGTCCATTTTTTTTCAATATCAATGGTTTAAGTTTGTCAGAAGCTTGTTTTACTTCTAAATTTAGCGTCTTTTGATCGGAAACGAAATGGATTTGAATTAATGCACCGTATAACTCACGTAATATTTCGTTTTTACGAAGTGAATTGTCGTCCAATTGATTCGCTAAATCATATAATACTAAGACATCATAATAGAGATCATAAGCAGTCTTATTTTTACAAACTAATTCACAAATAGGGAATGATATAGGATAAGAAGGAATTTCTTTTGAAAGAGTGAGCAAAATCCGAGGTTTATGCATAGGATGATAACCAGGATACCAATGTCCTGCATAAGATTCAATTGCAATGCTTATTTCTGATTTCTTTTCTGAATCCTGAATTTTAATTTTAGTATGAAAAGGATTTAAGGCGCCTTTGGGTTCACCATTGATAAATACAAGACTATCAGCACCAGTTGGTGCAAGTAAAAATAATTCATCCGTTTGAACTTGTTCAGGGATCCAAAACTTTGTAAAAAACCAGAAATTAGTTTTTTCTTCACCATAATGAAAAGGAAAAACGATTTCTTTTAATTCTAAATTTGATGGCACTTGAAAATTATATTCTTTTGTCTGAGCAACAAAGACCTGAGGTTTTAAAACAGATATATATTTCTTTTCATCCAGAAAGGATAGATATTGCTGAATTCTTTTATCAATCTTACGGATAAGCATAAAAGTTAAAACAAATAAATCCTTTTTAAAATCATATTAAAGTAATATTTAGTAAAAAAGGAACAAATTAAAGTAAG
>DAHXPE010000232.1 GCA_027364495.1 Candidatus Heimdallarchaeota archaeon
GTTTTAACGATTAAATATCAAACTTTTTATATCGAAAGTTATGACTAGAAATAAAAATATCATCTTACCTAATTTTGACTTGATTTTCAAAATAGAGTAATATTAAAGGATTATCAAATTTTGTACTTTCGAAGTTGAGTACATACCATTCGTTTATATTTGAAATCATTTTAATGACCACTTTCACGCAAAGAATATCTGGAGTAATTAGAAAAATGAATTTTTATGATATCGAAGTTGAAGATATAAATAATAATAAATTCAAAATGGAGAAATTCAAAGGAAATGTTCTTCTTATAGTAAATGTAGCCTCAGAATGCGGTTATACCCCTCAATATGAAGATTTACAGCTTCTTTACGAGGACATGAACGATGATCATTTTTTTATCCTGGGTTTTCCATGTAACCAATTCGGGGCACAAGAACCTGGAACCAATGACGAAATAATGAATTTCTGTTCTACTAAATATCATGTTACTTTTCCGATGTTTTCTAAAATTGATGTTAAAGGTCCTAATAAAGCACCGATTTATCAATATTTGACGAAAGATCATCCCGAGCCAAAATGGAATTTCCATAAATACCTGGTCAGCAAAACCGGAGAAGTTATTGAATCACTACCCTCTGACGTAAAACCTAATGATCCGGGTATAATGGAATTAATTTTTGATGAATTAGATAAAAAATAGACTATTATTTTAAAGCTGTTATCAAACGTGCTATTTTTATTGTCTTTCCTTTTTTACTATTCTCAATTCTTTGTTTAAAAAGTTTTAATGTTGATAGGCAACTTTTTAGAGCTTTGAATTCTTTTTCAGTCAATGTAGTTTCCTTTTGCTTAGGTCTAAAATATTCACAGTAATAGTTGGTTAACTTATTGAGACGAATATATTCAATAGTTGCTGAATTACCTTTCAAAGTATGAAAGACTCTAAAGATTTCATTGACTAAAATATTTTTAGATGGATATTTATTGACTTCTTTATCCAAAATCTCAATCATATCATTAAATTCTTCTAAAAATACACTTTTAATTTCTTGATTCATACAATCACGAGGAAAATAAAATATTAAGGTATTAAAATATTAAGAAAATATCAAAATTTATAAAATATATCTAAAACAGCAATTCAAAATATTATATAATTTAGCTCTGTTTTCAATGTCTTTATTTTTACACAGCTCATTACGGCATTTTTTAATGTTTTTAAGAGGAAAATACACTGTAACTAGTAATCCGCTAACTTCCTATAAAAGAAACGCTTAAAAATTTATATTAACTTACTAAAATATAGTATGGTGGTATAATCAATAAAGAAAGCAGTAAAACAAATTCAAGCAAACTTAAATTTAAATTAATATGCAAATCTGCTAAAATTTCAAAAATTCTAGGCAATTTAATGTCGCTAAAAAAGGAAAATATTGTAGGAAGAAAATGTATCGAAATAAAGAAAAACATTACTACTAATTTAGTACGACTTTTTGTTGCAACCCGACCAGTTATTGCAACGTTAATATAATTTTGTCGGATGGTTTGTGAATTTTATCCTTTTTGATTGAATTTATCTTGTTTTTGAAAATGATCTATCTTCCCCCTTCTGGTTTTATATGTAATATAAGGTCAGAACGATAATTCAAAAATGAAAATAAAAAATAGAACTAAAGAAAAGATTGTCCTATAATGCTCGTGAATTTTAAAAATACGAACTATCTAAAAAAATGCTAAATGTCGAGAACATTAAAATTTAATAATTAACCAAAAATTTAATAAAAGTTTTAAAAGACTGGTTTTCTTTTCTCGAGAAAAGCTTTAACTCCTTCTTGACCATCTTTATGAGCTGCAGCTATAGCTAACCATTCTCTCTCAAGTTCCAATTGTTTTTCCAAAGAATTTGAAAAAGAATCGTTAAACAATCTCTTAGAAATTCCAAATGAATTTAAAGAAACATTCTTGAATTTTTTGGCAAAATCAATTGCCGTTTCAAGGAGTTTGTCTGCTGGAACTACTTTATTCACGAGACCCATTTCTAAAGCCTTTTCAGCTGTTATAACTTCATCCAGGTATGTTATTTCTAGAGCTTTTGCTAATCCAACTAATTTTGGTAAGGTGAAACTACCACCACCATCGATTGAGAGCCCATTGCTGGTATAAGCTTGTTTCATCTTAGCTGATTCTGATATAATTCTAAAGTCACATGCTAAAGCCAATGAAAATCCACCACCTGCTGCGGTTCCATTAATAGCAGCTATTACTGGTTTAGGTATTTTTCTGATTTCCAAAACAGCAACATGGAGAAAATGAGCAATATTGTAAAAAGCTGAAGAGACTCCACCTTTTTCACTGACACCATACTTAAGATCACCGCCACCTGAGAAAACTTTACCTTTACCGGTAATGATAATTGCTTTAACTTCTTCATTGAGTGCGAGAGAAATCATCATATCCGCAAATAATTTAAGAGTATTATTATCAAAAGCATTGAATTCGGATTGCCTATTAATCGTAAGAATAGCTACGTTATCTTTAATTTCAGTTTGTAAGACAGATTCTGACAAAGTTATTTTTCACCAGATTGTTTTTTTGATAAAATAAAAAAAAATTATAAAGAAACTACTAATAATCTATGAAGAAATCTTCTTTTTCTTGTTATAAAAAATTTTTCTTAACAGATTTGTGTATAATTTTTTAAAACCTTTTTTTAATCTGTTTCCGACAAAAATAACTTTTTTTGATATATTAAGC
>DAHXPE010000237.1 GCA_027364495.1 Candidatus Heimdallarchaeota archaeon
TAGTGAGTATCCACCTAATAAGTTTAGTTTTGAAATTGTGGTCAATACTAGACGAATTAGAATTTCAAACCCGGACCAACTTCAATTTCAATATTATTGGTTTTATTTGTCCAGACATCATTCTCAAAGGTCAATTGTAAATCTGCTAAATTATCCTCATTATTTAGAAAATCTTTAAGTGCCTCTGTCTGACCTCTGAAAGGAGTAACAATACCTATTTTGAGACCTTGTAGTCTTTCATCAATTAGTAATTTTGAAAGAATATAATAACAAATGTTGATTTCTGCATTATTAACATAAGACTCTTTTTCTTCAAAGTTTTCAATTGAAATAACTTTAAATTCATCTTGGTTTTTATCAGAATTAGGATTACCATTAATAGCAATCAAAGGCTTACCAATAAATGGATCTGGTACTGAAACATCATTTGTTGGTGGATTACAATTGTAAAAAGGAAATAGTTCGACAAGCAGGTTGTGAATTTCCATAGAAAATCGAAAATTATCAATTAAATTGATATATTTGCTGTCATTATCCTTGTAAGAGGTAATAACGTCAAGAGCTGAAATTTTTAATTTCTGATCAAGAACAGCTACTTGAGATGAGGAAGATTTACTAAGAAAAGTTAATTTTTCCAAGTTTTGAACAACATTTATTTGATCTGATTCGGGAAAAGATTGTTGACTGAATCTAGGAATTCCCTTAAGATGTTGAATAATAGGAGCAATTTGGTTAACATCACCAGTAATGACCCAACGGTCAGCTTTTTGAGTGTATAAATTAAAATCTACAAAAGATATATCACTAGCATCTTCAAAAATAACTAAATCAAAATCAGGAATGATTTTAATAGTTTGGCCTAAATCAATACTATCAGGAGTAATTTCATTATGAATGAATAAACTATCAATGGTTGAAAATACAATAGACTTTGATTTAGCGATTATAGATTGAAAAATCCTAAAATTCCCAGTAAAAAGGGTATTTTTCATTTGAAGTTGTAAATCCCTTATTTGTGGATTAGATTCATTATCAAATGCTGTATCCAGTCTTTGAAGTGTCTCATTCTTTTCGGTCTCGTAAATATTATCACTGATAAACTGTTTAGCTGGACCAGTCACTCGTACTTTCGTTTTTTTAGTCGTTAAACGAAGAATTTGACTATTCAAGCTATGATTGCTATCTAAAAGCATATCAATAAAGTTATCAAGGACCCTATGGGTCGTGGAAAGAACAAGAATACGTTTATTATCGGCAATAAGCTTATTAACGCCAATAATACTTGTTGTGGTCTTACCGGTCCCAGCAAGACCCATGGCAACAGATTTTCTTTGAAATAAAATATCTGATAATAATTCTTTTTGAAAAGGTGTAAGTTCGATTTTATCGGGAACATCAGAGATATCTTGCATGATATTTTTAGTATCCCTATCAATAAGACTTAAATCGTTTAGCGATTCTTGAAATTTGGAAATGAAAACACTCTTGGCAACCCTCATTTTTCTTAATGAGTTCATGGTCGCTCTTTCCAGGATAATCATTTCTAATTTTTGTTTTCTAGGAAAACTATCTTGAAATTGAGTGATTTGGTCCGGGTTTGAAATTCTAATTCGTCTAGTATTGACCACAATTTCAAAACTAAACTTATTAGGTGGATACTCACTAAAGTCAAAATCAGAAGAAAACTGGTTATTCCTAATTTGGTAAGTAATAAAATGTGTACTTCGCTTTTCGATGGCTGAAATGTAATTACGAATAGTTGAATAATAATCATAATAAATAGAATCATCAGATAAATCTTGTTCAGCTTCTAATTGAGAAATACCATCGAAAATACTATTATATGAGGAGTGATTAGCATCAGGAGTAAGTAAAATATCAGTCCTGATATTAGAATTAAAGGATCTAATACCAGTGCGAAGTTCTAATGTAATGGACCCATTGAGGTCAACAATTTCATAGTAGGTCGATTTATGTTTAATATAAATTTTGTTGTTTTGTAAGATGGTAATTTCAGCATTATGGAGTCTTTTACTAGAAACATTATTATTAACAGGGGCGTAAATAACTCCTAAATACTTTTGTTTGATAGTAGCCAGAATCTTGTTTAATTTTTGTGTATTAGAGAATATACTAAAGACATCCTTTGAAAAATAATGTTAATGTAATTTTAATAGTTGATTAGTTCCTTCAGGAACATAGTACCGAGAAAATCCATAATCACGAGCTAATTGATATAAGGCAATAGAATGAATCTTTGTTCCCCGAGTAACATTAGCAATAATTTGGTAATCAAAAATTATTCTAAGGATAAATTGATTCATATCTTTAAGAACCTTCTCAATATTGTATAACTCAGTGAAAATGATTTCAGTGTTGGATTTTGAAACTAATTGCTTCAGCTCTTGATCAGTGTCAATCTCATTCTGATTGATTTTTCCACAAAAAAACACCATTTTTTCGACATGAATATTCTGTTTTTCTAAAGCGTGAAATGAAGACTCAATTTCTAAACTAAATTTTTCCTTGCCAAGCATACCGATAAATAAATAAGGTTTGTTGATTTGCAAGAAAGTTCTAACATCATGGATAACTAAGGGATTAATTTGAAGGAGATTGGTTCTAGAACCACTCACTTTAATTCTTTGAATTACATTATTGTCAACAAGAAATTTAAGGTGATGACGAGCAGTAGTCTTTTTAAGATGTAAAACATCTCTATAGAGAATAATAAACGTCTCTTTATTCTTGAGAGCTAATTCTCTAACAATATTCCTTCTAGTAGGATCTTCAAGTACTTCCTGGAGTAATTTATTCTTAAAATCGAAACTCACCAAATCACTTGAAAAAAATCATTTTGTAAATTTGAGAAAATCAACTATAAAAGCTAGCGGATATAGCAGAAATTTTTTTATTAACAATTTTTTCCACACAAAAGTTATAACTGCATTTGAAAAGATTATACGAAATATGATTCAATTAGTAAAAACAGAGAAAAATTTGAAAAACTAACAAAATCGAAATTAATTGATATTCCTCAATTTGAATCATATTTGAAATCTGAAATAGAGAAATACTTCTCTTATAAACAAATAATTCCAGAAAAATTTCCTTTACTTCACGCTATACAATTAAATTCTTAAAGTCAGATTAATAAGATTATAAAATATAAAATGCAAAAAATTTGGGATTTAAATGAGTCAGGATAATGAATTATTTTTAATTGGTGTTGGTCCATTAAGTTGGATAACAGAACTTGATCAATTACTTGCTAAAAATGGATTTTTCTGGTATTGGTGGAGTATTCATATAATAGAAAAGCAGTATCAAGAGGTACTAGATTTTATAAATATAAACAAAGGTATTTATGTTTACATTTACTTTTCAAAAAACGCTGGTGGAGATGGATCAATTTTATGTAGAATTTTTACAACCGATTTAATGATAGATCAAAATGAAAAATATTTTTTAGGCTTAAAAGGTGAATCAATTGAATTCCTAAATAATACTGATATATCTCTTTCAAATTTTAAAAAATTCAATTCAGAAGAAGTTATTACTCCACCTCACCTCAAGGCAGCCATTCAAATTGTTCAAATTATTGATGAAAAAGAAGATGAAGAAATAGAAGATGAAAAAATTAAAAGTTATGAAGGATTATTGTCAACATTAAATAAAGAAATGGAGGGGAAAACATTAACAAGAATAAATCAGAGAATATCAAGAATAATCAGAAATGATACTAGGATTGTTCAATTGTTAAAAGAAAAATCGAATTACAAATGTCAATTTCCAGGTTGCACAAGTGAAATAAAAACAAGATCTGGAATAAATTATATTGAAGTAGCTCATATTATTCCTGTCAAAAAAGGAGGAAAAAGTGTAATAGGAAATTTATTAGTTTTATGTCCAAACCATCATAAAGAGTTAGATTATGGTGAATTATACATAATTGAACAAACAGACACGTTGTTGAGAGGCAATTTGAATGGAAGAGATTTTATAATTAAATTTTAATTATTTCGTAGGAGAGAAACCAGAAGAAATAATAAAAAGAATTCAAAATTATTGTAAAAGTTCATTGATTTAAAGACAATTTGAAAAAACAAGTCTCTTTTCAAATAAATTATTGATCCAATAGGTTATTTTAGATTTTTCTTAATTTCTTCTAAAAGATTAAGCATCACACTTCCAATTACCAACCCTCACAAATTTCATAAATTCACACCTTTTATATCCTTCTCCATAATTGCAATCTGATCTCTCTGGGTGTTTGCATTTAGGTGGTTGAGCAAATTTGGGATATATAGGAAGTGGTGGCAAAACTGGGTGTTCTTTTTGATAAATTTTGTCCTTAATATCTTGAGGAAAAGTATCAGAAATTTCCTTTATTTTCTTTTTGATTCTATACTCGGATTTATATAAGTTATTTGCTAAAAAATCATTGTAAATTACCTCAGCATTTAAATGAGCAATTTTTTTTAACAATTCTATTTCTTTATCACTCCATTCTACAGTTTCTTCATTTGGAACAATCTCAATCTGTGCTTTTATCCTAAGAAATGATTTACATTGACGACAATAAGCTCCTTGTATTTTAGGAATATAAAATGAATATCTTGATGATATAGAAACGGGACTATCACATTTAGGACAAGTAATTTCTTCCATATTTTATTACCTTAATTGATCATTAATAAAGACATGAATAATGAATATATCAAATATTTCTAATTTTTTTTAGATTAAATTTTAGTTCATCTGGCAATAATTCCTTATTACAAAATCCATTTTTATTTATTACATCAGAAAATATCGTAATTGAAATTAAAACAAGAGATATGAGTCGTCAATTTTCTTCACTCAAACCTTCTGAAAAAGATATTAATCAACTTTTATTATATTTAGACATTTCGAATTCAAAATTAGGATACATTATCGAAGTTAATTTGCAAAATGGTAAAATGAAAACTTTTGATTATACTGTTGATGATGAAATTACTAATGAAATCGCAAAAATGCACACAATTTTCAAAAGAATAAGTGAACGATTTATATTCGGCATTCCGATTTTAACTAATAAAGAAATAAGCAAGATAAAATGTGA
>DAHXPE010000352.1 GCA_027364495.1 Candidatus Heimdallarchaeota archaeon
CATAGAATATTTCATTAGTATTCATATTTGTAATTAGCATTTCATGGTTTTTAAACCTTTTGTTTCTAATTTAGAGCTGTTTGGGAATTTGTTAAAATAGAAGAAGATTTGAGCTTTTCGATAAAATTAAAGATCTTCATAAAAATTCTAAATTACTTGTTATTATTATATCTATGTTTTTTGTAATTACATCTTCAATAAGCATTGTCTCAGCGCAAGCTCCAAATTACACCACCTCCACGGCAAAACAATGCATCTCACCTGCCGAAACATTGTTCATTACTGGTGGTCCTGGTGATGTTTACAATGTATCAACATTGAGTGCACCTACATCCACCTGTGTTAAAATAACTTTACACAACGCAGACACAATTATTCACACCTTTACCATTAATGCTATCTCAGCAAACAATATTTCATATTTTAACATCTATTCAAAGTCACAACAAACTTATTCAAGCAATTTTTGGACTCCAAGCCAAGCGATGACCATAAAATTCTTTTGCTCTGTTCCCGGTCACGAAGAGGCAGGAATGGTCGGGACTTTAAAAATTGTTTCAAATGCTAATGCAAATTCGATAAGTTCACCAACAACAAACCAAAATTCAATAAATACTAATCCCAGTTTTGATGTTATTCCTGTTATCTTTATGTTTTTAGTTATTGATTTTATTTATACCCTGAGAAAAAATGGATCATCAAAATAATTCTCAAACATTTTGCAAAATTATTTTTCAAAATACAATGTTCTGTCCATGGTCATAAAGCGGGTGGTCAATTTGGTCCTTTGATTATTGGGACTGGAATACCAAGTTCTAATACTAATCAAAAATGTTCTACCACTACACGTTCTGGCAGTAAACAACAAAATACTGTAGCATCTACATCTACTCAATCAATTACTTCGACAATAACTACAAGACATGGTTTTGATGGTTCTTCAATTCTTTCCATGTTTTTGTGCATTGATTTTATGTTTATTCTAAGAAAGAAACATTCTCGAAAAAAGTAAGTCTTCTAAGATTAGATTAGAATAAAATAAATTCAAATAAAATCAATTATCTTTTTATAATTTCGATTACATTCCTCTATAAAATCCTCGTAATTCAGTCTTGTAGCGAAGTTCAAATGGTATCCACCAGATTCTATTTCTCATTATGAAGACTTTTCTTAGTCTCTTCAATCCCTTTAGATCATCTGGAAGTTGAGTTAATCGATTATTTTGTAATCTCAGGTACATTAGGTTCTGCAGTAAATTAATTTCTTGAGGTAGCGTATTTAAATAATTACTTTCTGCTGAGAGTGTATGTAAGTTCTTTAAATAGCCTATTTCTGATGGCAAGGATTGTAGCATATTGCAATCTACACTTAAACTCCGCAATTCATTTAAATTCATAATTAAAGGACTTAATGATGTTACTTCGTTTGAACCTATATCTATTACCTTCAATTGCTTACAAGAAAAAAGTTCATCAATTGATTGAAGTTTATTTTTATATAACCTGATTTCCTCAAGGTTTGCGAGATCAGATATTTCTCGTGGTATATTAGTTATTTCATTGAACGATAGATTAAGCTTTTGTAGGTTTCTACATTTAATTATTTGTTCAGGAAACTCTATGAAATTATTTTTTATCAAACTGACGGTTGTACATTGATCTAAGGTTTTTGATGATTCTGGGATTTGACTTAGATTGTTGTTGCTTAAAAATAAAGTTTGTAAATTCTTTAAATCAAATATTGACTCTGGAAACACACTGAAATTATTATTATGTATATAAAGCATCTTTAAATTACTAAGAAATCTAAGAGATGTAGGCAAATATTCTAATCTATTATTTCCTAATGAAAGAACAGAAAGATTCGTTAGATTTTCAAATAAATCAGGTATTTGTTCTAAGGCATTGTTATCAAAATCCAGTTGCTTTAAATTAGTTAAATTACTTAACCATATTGGTAGTATCTTTAAATTATTATTAGTACAAGAAAGGACTCTTAATTTTGTAAAATATTGAAGGCATTCTGGAAGAGCTTTTATTTTTAGATGAATTAAATTAATCGTGTCAACATGATAATTTTTTATTGTGATACCGATTTTTTTTATATCAAATATTTCATTTATTGGAACTAAACCAGAAATAGAGTTAAAAATACATTCCAACGATCTTAAAGCTTCTAATTCATCAGCAACG
>DAHXPE010000364.1 GCA_027364495.1 Candidatus Heimdallarchaeota archaeon
CCACCTCGGCTATTAAACATATTTTTATAAGTTAAATTATCAATGTTTATAATTTATCGAACAGAATAATTGTCAAATAAAAATTTTGTTGCTATTTTACCTAGCAATTGAGTATTTTTTATTCATTTTTTATTTCTAGTATATTTGTCCTTTATACGTGTTAAAGTAATATTGGTAGTAATTATAACTAAAAAATTCTAATTGTTCTTTACTTTAGCCCAACTGTCTTTTAAGCTGATTGTCCTGTTAAAAACTAGCTTATTAGGTTTTGAATCATATCGATCAACACAAAAATAGCCTAAACGTTCAAATTGGTATCGGCTCTCTGGTTTAGCATCCTTTACTGTTAGCTCTATGAAGCCATTTGTTATGATCAGAGAATTCGGATTAATGAATTGCGTAAAATCTTTTCCTTCTTCATGATGCATGGGATCTTCAACAGTATATAATCTATCATATAATCTTGCCTCAATTTTTAATGCGTGTTTAACTGATACCCAATGCAATGTTGCTTTGACCTTTCTACCGTCTGGTGCATTCCCACCTCTAGTTTCAGGATCATAGGTGCAGTGAAGTTCGACAATTTCTCCAGATTTTTCATCTTTAATCACTTTATCACATTTGATGAAATAACCATATCGAAGACGAACTTCTCTACCTGGGGATAAACGGTAAAATTTTTGTGTCGGTTCTTCCATAAAATCTTCATTTTCAATGTATAATTCTCTAGAGAAAGGAATCTTACGTTTTCCCATTGATTCATCTTCAGGGTGATTGCTTGCTTCCAATTCCTCGGTTTTTTCTTTAGGATAATTAGTAAGAACGACTTTTATGGGATTTAAAACTGCCATAACTCTGGGACTGGTTTTGTTTAAATCATCACGAATGAAAGTTTCGAGTATTGAAATATCCAGTATTGTATTACGCTTCGTAACCCCGACATTATCACAAAGATTTTTTAATGAAGTCGGTGTAACACCTCTTCTCCTTAAACCTGAAATAGTAGGCATTCGAGGATCATCCCAACCGGCTACATGCTTCTCTTTAACCAGTCTACCTAAATTTCTTTTACTGAGTACCATATAGTTAAATAACATTTTTGCAAATTCTATCTGTCTTGGTTTGGAAGGTACTGGAAGATTTTCAATAAACCAGTCATATAAAGGTCGATGATTTTCAAATTCTAATGAGCAAATTGAATGTGTAATTCCCTCAATGGCATCAGATTGGCCATGCGTAAAATCATACATAGGATAAATACACCATTTATCACCAGTACGATAATGGTTTGCAAATTTAACTCTATATAGAACTGGATCTCGCATATTAAGATTAGGGGAGGTCATGTCAATTTTAGCTCTGAGAACCTTTTCCCCTTCTTTAACTTCACCGTTTTTCATGTTTTCAAATAGAATTAGATTTTCTTCAATCGATCTGTTCCTGAAAGGACTATCTTTTCCGGGTTCGGTCAAATTTCCTCTATATTCATCTATTTCTTCCATTGATAAGTCGTCAACATAAGCTTTACCAGCTTTAATCAGATAAATAGCAAAATCATACAGCTTATCAAAATAATCTGATGCAAAGTATAACCTGTCATCCCATTCAGCACCTAACCATTTCACATCAGCTTTAATTGCTTCAACAAAATGCATATCTTCTTTTATTGGATCAGTGTCATCAAAACGTAGATTAAAGATGCCATTGAATTCTTGAGTTAGTCCAAAGTTTAGAAAGATAGATTTTGCATGTCCGATATGTAAATAACCATTGGGCTCTGGCGGGAATCGAGTCATAACTCTCCCATCATTTTTCTTATTTTTCACGTCTTCAATGACAATATCTCTTATGAAATTACTTTTTTCACTCATAGATTACACTACAACATTTTTACAGCTGATTCACGAATTAAAAGGTTTCTTTTCAAATAAAGAATGTCAATAAACTTTTCAACAGCTAATAAATAATTAATTAGAATTTTTTAATAGCTTTTATACTTTTTTGGGAAATTGTACAAAGTATTTCCAAGTAATGACAAGACATAATATAGTTAAAATTTTGTTCTCATTGTAGGAATGAATTTTTCTTATTATTCCTAAAAGAAGTATTTGGTTTCCAATCGTGAGTGTCGATTTATTCGTAACGCGGTCTAACCCTAAAATTGCCTATAGCTTAATTCTTCAGCATATTGTCAGTTTAAAACAATTAAACTTTCAAGGTCAGATTATAGCATCAGATATATCAGAACAACTCCAAATTCCTTACAAAACGGTCATTGACGTTTTCAATCAATTAAAAAATGAAAATATTCTTCAAATTTTAGAAAATAATTAAAATAAATTAAGGATTTTTTATTATTATTTACTTCCTAGCTTTTCTCAAAAATATTAATAATATTTTATTTATTTTCAATATATAAGCTGTCAGGACTCAATTTTTAATTCTATGATTGACAAAAGGTTAACTGAAATTCATTAAATTTGCATTTGATGATGTTATTCTGGAGCTTGAGAATTATTATTGACTGAAAATGGCTTAATAGGATAAAATTCAAAATATGTTCAATTAAAGAAATGTTTTTTTAGAAAGAAAAAGTGGACTCACCGCG
>DAHXPE010000378.1 GCA_027364495.1 Candidatus Heimdallarchaeota archaeon
GCCTAAATCTGGTATTATATAAAAATCAAATTGGAATATGTTTTACAAATCAAAATTTTTCACTTGATTATTTAGCAGGTGAATATCTAGACTTCTTAGGCTCTTGTTACAAAATTGATAGGAATGTTAAAGGAATTTTAATAAAATATATCGCCAAAAAATTAGAGTTCGAAAATGCGCTTAATTGTGAAATTGTACATCTTTCTGCAGGCACAAAACAAAAAGTTGGAATTGCTCAGTCTTTGATTTGCCTTCCTATCTTAGCGATATTAGACGAACCTTTTGCAAATTTAGATCATCATATAAAAATTTATGCTGCAAATTTATTTAGAGAATTTTATGAGTCATTCAATGTAAATTTTTTAATATCTAGCCATAATCTTGAGGATCTTTCTACATTTTGCACTGATTATTTTTTCATTAACGATGGAAAATTATTATGGTCAGGCGCAAGTGATGATATAACAAACAGTGATCTGGTATCATTTTACATGAACTTATTAAAAAAATAAAAAGATTTGCCTGTTTTTTATATTTTCTATTTTAAAAGATAGCAAATTTGCAAATTCATCCTAAAACTGACATGCTTTGTGGTTACCAGTAATTTATAGATCTCAAATAAAGATTAAATTAAAATTTTCACGCTAGTGTAAATGCTAAAAATGAGTTATTTTTCAATAATCTCTAAATAAAATGTATAAAATCCACTCTTTTACCCATTCTTTTAAAATAATAATATAATCCTTTATTTTATTATAAAAATATATCTAGAAAAATTTGATTAGTAAAATTATTTATATTAGCATTAAAAATCACTGTTTATATAATAATTCGAGTAAGAAAAAAAGTAAAGTTAAAAGTCAAAAAATATTATAAGTAATCTAAAATTATTAGTTTTATTTATTGAGACTTTTTATACAAATAAACTCACATATAATTGCAGTTCTTGGTTAATCAAATGTCTTCTAAAGATAAAAACAAAATTATCATCTTAGGTTTAGCTGAGTCTGGTAAATCTACTATTGTCAAAAGTTTTACTGAAGGCCATAAAAGCTCTCAGGAGGGAACTTATTCAGCTACCATTAATTATGAGAGAAAGAAATATTCCTTTTTAGGTAAAGAATTAACAGTTTTTGATCTTGGTGGTCAACAATCTTTCATTGATAGATTTACAGGATCATTAGCTGAATTCATTTTTTCTGAGGTTCGAGCTTTTGTCTTTGTTATTGATGTCTCAAAATTTGAAGAAATCTCTCGTGCGAAATATTACCTTGACCTTAGCGTAAAAAATTTATCCAAGTATAGTCCAAACTCGGCTAGATATATCTTTATTCATAAAATTGATCTTTTGAAAAAAGAATACGTGGACGATATTCAAACTAGATTTAAAGAATTTTTACTTGAAGATTTAAAATTAGATTTCAAGGTTTATTCGACAAGTGTTTATCAAGATTCTATTTACAGAGCTCTAGGGGATGTATTTTCTAATTTATCAACCATTACAAAAACTGTTGATCCAATTATCAAAGATTTTGTCTCTAAATTAGCTGATAAAATTAGCTTTGGCGGTTTAATAGCACGTAATGGAACACCACTTAATAGTTCATCTCTCTTTCCTCATTCTACTGAAATCCCCTATTCATCTACTATTATCCTATCTGAAGAATTTGTTCAACATATCTTTAAAGATCAGGAACCAAAAATTTCTTTAATAAATATTGAGCTTGATAATAATATCACTTTTATTAAATATTTAAAAAATGATCTGGTTCTAATATTAGGTTTCAAGAAAGGAATGGAAGATAATATTCAAAATATCTTCCCTAAAGTGCAAATTTTCACATCAATGTTAGAAAATGCCATTAAAATAGAAACCGATTAGTAAATAATCTAAAATTTTTTTAATAAAAATAAAATGATCTAAAAATGAGCAAATCAATAATAACGGGTTTGGTCATCACCATTACTGATGATCTGGGACCGAAGCCTATAATCAACATTTCCAATCTTGATGAAATCATTGCTAATAAGCTTGCGATGATTGGTATGACAGTTTTGATGTTAGGTAATAGTGATCCAATTTACTTTTCCAAGAGACATAACAAAATATTAGGACCATTACCAATACCATTCGATAACCAAATGGCTCTTTTAACCGGAGAAGAAAAAGAAATGATTGAAGCTGAAGCAGTAGCTGTTATTTTCAACGTTAAGGCAGATCTGCCTACTGATGATCTAAGAGCCAAAGAATATGGTCGTGAAGCTATTGCTTGGTTTGCATTTAATTCTGAAGATCGGGATAAAATTTATGGTTATACTAAAATTATTGAAGAAATATCATCTGAATTTTTAAAAACAATAACCTTAGAATCCCAGCTTACTGATCGGAGTTTGTTTCAAAAATTACTTGATGAAATTTTAGCTAAAACAAATATGGATGAATCCAAAGAACCAACTGAGCATTATGAACCAGAAGCAATTAAATATGCTCATTATTCACTCTATAAATTTGATTTTCAAAAAGAAAAATTAGTCCCGGTTTTGGCACTAGATGAAATTAAATCACTTGAATTATTTGTATTTGTTGACATAAATAATAAGCAAATTAACCTTTTACAACTAAAAAGTGTACCGGAAAGAAAATTATTTCAAGTTAGTAAAGCTGTGGCTAATCTCAATTTGTCTCTGAAAAGAGAATTTATTGTGCGCAATGTAACTGATCAATACGAGATCATGATGTACATGGAAAAGTTAGAAAACGTTCCGGTTAACTAAAATTACAAAAAATTACAGTTTCGTAAATATATTCGGTATGAAACATGTCAGAATGGGTAAGTCAATCAGAAATCGAAAATCGATTAGGAAATAAGTTGCTTTTAGCAGGACTTTCTGAAGCAGGAAAGACAGCTGTCAAAAAACTTTATTTTCAAAATTCCAAACTTGATGAAATTACAGGACTTTCAGCGACGCTTAATTATGAACGATTAACGACAACAATTAATAATGCTCCGATCACAATACTCGACCTTGGCGGTCAGCGAGTTTTTATTAAAAGATTCCTCTCTGGATTCTCACCATTCGTGTTC
>DAHXPE010000383.1 GCA_027364495.1 Candidatus Heimdallarchaeota archaeon
TATTCCATGTATCTCTTATATTGAATTTCTTACCTATTTTGGACCAAAAATCATGCCAATTTTGGCCATAAACTCCGTTAATAGAACGATTATTGGTTGGATCTCCATAAGTTGCTATTGTACTTAATAAAAATGCTAATCATTTAATTGTACAATCTTATTGGGATCAGGAATACCTGATTGTTTAAAACATGCTGGAATTGTTGCTTTGGTATTAGCAGGATATAGCCATTGACTTGTTGGTATTTCATTTTGAACATTTTTACTTAAAAACCAACCTACAAACTTATTAGCCAAAAATTGGTTAGGAGAATTTTTAACAATACCCATACCTTCTATTTGAAACCAAGCAGAAGAATTAAGCTGTGTTTCATTGACAAAAGAGGTTATGAGGGTTGAAGAGGAAGAAATATGATTAATACAATAATCATATGCAGGAGTTGTGGTATAAGATACGACCATTAATTTTCCATTCGCAGAATTAGAATAAATATTGTAAGCATCCTCATAATTAGGGGCGATTGTAAATTTTTTCCCTAATTTTTGCCAAAAAGTATGCCAATTTTGAGATAAAAATCCATTTAGGAAAATACCTTCAGATAAATCACCATAGGTAGATATCGTCCAAAGAAGAAAGCCCAATCCTAAAGTACTTGTCTCAGGATTTTCGATAACAATTTTGGATGATAAAGTGGAATTAATCAAATCATTAAGAGTAAAATTGTGTAAAAAAGGGTACATAGAGCTCGATAGACGCGAATTATTATAATTTAATCCTATTACACCATAATCATACGGTATCAAATTATTATTTGGTCCCATATTTATAACTAAATTTTGATTCAGATTATTCAATACAGATTGGTTAGTGTAAGGTTCAAACATTGCAGAAGCATTGAATGCATTGAATGCATTTTCTAATGCATTATCAATTCCGATAACCACATCAGCTTTTGGATTTGTTTTTTCTTTGATTAATTGATTCATTAAGGCATAAGCATCTGAAAATCTTACTATTGTGATTTTATCTTTGCTTATTCCTGAATAGGCAGAGAAATTCCCTGCAATGTCATAGTATGGATTATTCATTAAATTTTTGTATGTATAAATGGTTAAGGTACCAGATTGAGTATTTTCAGCCTGTATTGAAATGTTCATATTGAAATTACTAGTAAAGGATGGTATTAATAGTATAAGAATAATAAAAATCACTAAAAATGTCATTTTTGTAATTTTCAAGGGTCATTACCTTCCAAATAAGCAAAATTTTTAGGTTTTAAATTGAATTTGATGAATTATAATAGCTATAAGAGGGGATTATAAAATAGTTATTTGATTAATAATTAGTTCAATAAAAAAAGAATAGGAAGTCTTGCAAAATTAGAACTCCTTGCGAATGGACTTTGTCAGATTTTGTACCTAAAATAAGAAGAGAATTAGTCAAGGAATTACACGACAATAGAGGGTATAACCAAAAAGAAATTGCTAAAATTCTTGGTATTAGTCAACCCCGAGTCTCTCAATATCTTAGTGTGGAAAAAAAGCAGATTAGAAATATGAGTACGCAACAATTTCAACTTTTAGAAGACCAACTTGAACCGATTGTTAGCCAAACTGTTAAAAATATTGTGAAAACTTTAGATAATGGAAAAAAAACTGCTGAAACCATACCTATAATCTGCTATAGCTGTAGAGAACTCCGTATGGGAAGTGCACTATGTACACTCCATAGATACGATTATTCGGATTTGAATGATGTTATTGATAATGAAAAAAATTGTGATCTCTGCCTGAAATGGCCAAAAGTCCAAAGTACTCTCACTGAACCAGAAGAATCTCTGGGTTCGCGACTCAATACACTCAAAACTCTTGAAACAATATCCAGTTTGTTAATACTAAAATTGACTTTTCCAGATTTTATTCCTGAAATTGGTGCTCAATTATGTTTAATATCGGTATCTACTAATAAAAATTCTCTTCAAGATGTAGCCGGATTCCCAGGACGAATTATTCAAGTTCAAGGGAGAGCTAAAATCGTCTCAAGGCCAGAATTTAATGCTAGTAAAACAACTGGGAAATTTTTGCTTGATGTTCGAAATCTCAATAGTAAAATAGCTTCTGTACTATCTATTAAAAATCTAAATGATCGAGAATTTGAGAATAAATTAGTCCAAAAAGGATATTTGATTATTGAAACTGAATCTATTGATACTGTTGGTTTTGAAAATCAAATCACAGAGAAAAATTTTTCAAACACATCTAAAATAGCTATTTTGGATACAGGATCTTCTGGTTATGAATCTATTTCCTATTTATTTGTAGAAAATATAGTTGATTTAATAGATGTGTTTGATTAATTGAAAATTATCATTCTAATGTCATAAACGGATGACTTTTGTGATACTCGTAAGTTTTAGAGCCAAGATTTAACTTTAATACACTTGGATATATTTCTTTTTCTTTTTCTGGGTAGTCAATATTGAAATGAATCCCTCGAGATTCCTTTCTTTCTTTAGCAGAACGTACAATTAGTTCAGCAACATCACAAAGATTCCTTAATTCAATTAAATCAGAATTGAGTTTATGAGTGTAAAAGACTTCACTAATTTCATTTTTTATTAACATAATTCGTTTTAATGCTCTTTCAAGACGTTTATTGCTACGTACAATTCCAACGTAATTATTCATTGTTAATCGTAATTCATCCCAATTTTGGCTGATAAGTACCTTTTCATCACTTTCAGGAGTAATAAAAGTTGCACTTTGTGTAAAATCTTCCCATTTATGAATTTTCTCGATCTTTTCACCCATATTAATTGTTTGAATAATATCTTTGGAGAGGGAATCAGCAAAAACTAATGCTTCCAGAAGTGAATTGCTAGCTAATCTATTAGCTCCATGTAAACCACTACAACTTATTTCCCCAACTGCATAAACATTTTCAAGATCTGTACGGCCATGTAAGTCAATTATAACACCACCACAAAAGTAATGCGCCGCAGGTACTACTGGGATCGGTTCTTTTGTAAAATCAATCCCCATTTCCAGTAACCGAGAATGAATTCCTGGAAATCGTTCAATCAAAAACGCACTCTTCTGATGAGTGATATCTAAGTAGACACACTCAGCGCCAGTTGATTTTAATTCTGAATCAATAGCTCTAGCAACAATATCTCTAGGTGCAAGCTCAGCTCTTGAATCATATTTATCCATGAACCTATTACCAGCTTTATCAATGAGTTTAGCACCTTCGCCTCGTAAGGCCTCAGAAATAAGAAAGGTGCTTGGTCTTGCTTTAGGATTATAGACACATGTGGGATGAAATTGAGTGAATTCAATATTTCCAATACTTGCCCCAGCTCGAGCAGCCATTGCCATTCCATCACCAGTTGCTATATTTGGGTTCGAAGTTATTTGATAGACTTTACCAGCTCCACCTGTTGCTAGAACTGTCTTTTTCGATGCAATGCTATAAATTTCATTACTTGTTCTATTTAAAACAAAGCAACCAATTACTTCTCCATTGGTATTTTTAATAAGATCAATTCCTATTTGGTTCTCTATAATCTGTAAATTTGTAAATTGTTCACAGTAACCAAGGACAGCTCTTTCTATTTCGCGACCAGTTAAATCGCTTGCATGAATGACCCGACGTTTAGAATGCCCACCTTCTTTGCCTAAGTCTAAAGAACCATTTTCATTATGACTAAATTTGACACCTATTTCCATTAATTCCTTAATTCTCTCAGGTCCATTTCTAATAACAAAATTCACAGTTTTTCTATCGCATAGTCCATCTCCTGCAATTAAAGTGTCATTAACATGGGATTCAAAAGAATCATCTGGAGAAACAACTGATGCAATACCTCCTTGAGCATAATTAGTATTACTTTCAGTTCTTTCTTTCTTTGTTACAAGAATAATGTTAAGATTTTCTTTCGCAAGTTTCCAGGCAACGGTTAAACCAGCTATACCTGATCCAATAATAAGTACATCACAAATTTTGTTGTCCATAATCTAACTCAATTTATTTTGTTGTTTTTTAATATTTTATTTTTAGTTTTTTAAATTTATCAAACAAATTAGCGATACGAATTAATCTATCAATAATATGTCTTGGTTCTCCACTTCGGCTCAATTGACGTCCTTCTGGAGACATCGGAAATACTAATTTAACAAAATCTTTAGCTTCCATTTTTATTCCTGCTTAGAAACTATAATGAAAATGATTATTAAGTTTAAGATAGAAATTCTTCTTGAAATTCAAACAGCAAATCATCTAATGTTCGTTGCCATCTGTTAGCGTCTCCGATGACAAATTTTACTTCTATATTATGATCATCTGCTAATTTATTTAATGTAGACACTAATTCAAATGGATCCATGCTTACTAACTCCTCTATTGATCTTATTTCTGTTAATGAAAGTAGATATGCTTCATTATCAGTGAAAAGAGCCAAAGAATTTTTACTTAACAAAAGAAATCCAATATATTTTTGGAGCTGATATACTTGATCTATTTCTATCAGACCATTTTTAATATCTTCATAAAATCCATGGTAGGTAAAAAAATCTTTAATTGATAATATATTCTTTGACGATAAATAGTAAGATTGTCGATCATTTAAATATTTAATATCAGTAATCAAATGAGTACCACTTCTAATAGGTGGATATTCATCAGTAAATATTTCACTTTTTTCTAATTCAATTTGAATTTCATTTGTTCCAACTGTGGAGAGATCTATTTTTGTATCTATCTCCCCATGGAGGCCTGGCGTCAAATATTTTCCATTTATTATGACTTTGGATCCAGTTGTTACTTGTGCTTTAACATGATAGCTTGTGTCAAAGGTTTTTATTACTTTAAGGGGCTTTTTGATAAAATTAAAGGATAATTTACCAATATCACATTCAATAAATCGGGATTCACGTGCTGTCCCAAATTCATTTTGAACAACTATTTCAATTTCGTTTATACCTATACGAATAGGGTAATCATAGGTAAATTCACCAATATTCTGATAGCCTTGTATTGGCGTAAGTGGAACTTTATTGCCATCAATTACAATTTCAGAATTTATACCTGCCCAACCTTTAATTAATTGAAATTTTTTGTTTGAAATTAAATCCTCAACTGGATAATCCCAAACAAATAAAGGTTTATCAGCGATTTTTGTTATTAAAATTCTTTCATCATGTGACATAGTTCCTGATGTCAAAGTGAAAGCAATTTCATTATCTCCATCCTTTAAATTGATGTCTTCTGAAAACTTGCCTTTTTTAGTAATTATTTCTTTACCATTAATCAATAAAGTAGCTTTAGAATCTGTTTTACCATCAATAGTTATTCTATTATTTGACGTTTTATTGTCTAATGCTGGAATAGTCACATCTAGGGGAATTGTTCTTTCATCACGGGTTATTTTAAAAGATTTGGTTATTTTAATTGGTTTTAATTCGATGGGAGAAGAATCAAAACTTCCTTTAATTGAAAAAATTGAGTAGGATGAATTGAATTTAGGAGTACCAGAGCCACCAACAATATCAATAAGAGAATAAGAACCAAATTCAAGGTTAAAAGGCATTAAAAAGTTATTAGAGGCATCTGGAACGATATTATATAACTTATCTTTTATCGTTAATTCAAAAGGAACTGAAGATTTTCCTGAAATCCACAATGTAGGGTAGGGTATGGTAATATCTTTAACAGGAAATTTCATTTGAAAAGGGACTTCTTCAGCTAATTTTTGACTAATAGGTTTAATTCCATCAGTCAATTCTCCTTCAAGCGATAAATGGTCAACAGAGCCATCTTTAGTACGAAGTACGATGACAACTTGCCAAACACCAGCCAGTTCTTTCTCATGTACAGGTAAGGTCCAATTCCTATTAATTTTTCCTGGTTTTGCCCAGCCACCATAAAATGATGAACCAACGCCATCTGGTCTCATTAAAACGATATTAAATTGACCAAAATTTTCAAATTGACAGCTTAAAATAACTGGCAGATAGAGAAATTTCTTCTGGTCATCAAGATTTTCCGATTTATCGGCCGTTAGAAAATATGCCTTCAATACGATCAAACTGTATAAATTTTCTCAAGATACTAATTTCGTTAAAATATTAATTTTTGTTTAGTTTTCATCTTTAAATATTATTTTTAATTTACAGAATTAATTTCTACATGACTGTAATAGATGTAATTTTTTTCTTTAGGATATTATAATTTTATTCTCATAATTATAGATTGAACTTGTTACAGATTTTACTTGAAATTGTTCGTCTTGTAATATTTAAAAAATATTATCTTTGATTTTTAAACTGACTTTCAATAGCGTTAAAACTTATAATCAAATTATAATTTATTTTAAATTTATTATGTGATTTTTTATGGATCTTATTTCATACAATACTGAGGATTTAAGCTCATTACGACCTAATGATTATTTTTTTGAACCATCATCAAGAAAAATTTATCAATACCGTAATAAGGAGGGTAAAGCTATAATTGTTCGAGAAGTTGGAACTCAAAATATTTCAAAATTATTTAAAAACACCTTAAAGACTGTTTTAAAAGTCGAGGGTGGTTTTGATAAATATCAAGTAATTAATATTTCGGATACTTCAATAACCCTGTTCAATGCTAATATTGGAGAAAGTTTTGAATTAGGTTTTGGTGATGCTTCTGATTCTATTGAGGTTATGCAAAATTCTTTCAAAAAAGGAGATGAAATTGTTGCAGAAGTATTCGATTACGACGAGATTAAAGAGATTATTAGTTTGTCTGTTACTAACGCATCTGTAAGCCAAAATGAATCTATTATATCAGATGCTCAAGTATCAGAAGTTGAGCTTCAAAGGGTAAAAGAAATAGAGGAGAAAAAAGCTAAAAAAAGACCTTTCGTTGAATCTGATCAAGCAAAACCAACACCTAAAGTTAGTCAGCCTATAGCTAAAACGCAATCAAAATCAGCTTCAGAAGAGAACAAAAAAGAAAAAGTGGTTGTTAAAAAAGAAGAAAAAAGAGTAGTAACCCCTTCAAAGATAGAAGAAAAAAAAGTAGTAACCCCTTCGAAGATAGAAGAAAAAAAAGTAGAAACTCCTCCAAAAAAGGAAGAAAAGAAAGAAACTAAAGAAGAGAAAAAAGAACGCGAGAAAAGAGAAAAAGAAGAACAGAAAGCTCGTGAAAAAACAGAAAAAGAAGCAAAAAAAGGAAAAAAGGAGAAAAAATAATATTTTTCAATACTATAATTAGTTCTTGAATTCTTTTTTTTCAAACAACTAATCTTTTTAAATACAGTTTTCAAGAAAAATTTATTCTATGCAGTTAAATACTCAGGTTTACGCTTATTTCAACTCAAAAAATGTAAATCTTAATGCTTTTCAATTGGATTTATTACATAAGTTCGACAAAACTCTTATAAATTCGTTAATAGTTGCTCCTACTGGTTTAGGAAAAACTTTAGCTGCTTCAACACTTACTATTAATAACTGGATTGAACACGAACTTGAAAATCAAAATAAACCTGATTCTAAAAAGAAAAAGTTTCAAAACCATATCTTATGGATTAGCCCCCTAAAAGCACTTTCTAGAAATCTCATGCAACAACTAGATTATTATTGGAGGGATTTTGTCGAACAAAATCAAAAAAACGATTTTTTTCCTCTAAGAGCAGTAACCGATAGAACAGGTGATAGCAGCCAAAAAGAACGTAGAGAAATTTTGTCTAACCCCCCATTAATCTTGTGCACGACCCCAGAATCATTATTTTCAATGGTAGTTCAAAAAACAACAAGAAAATTCATTAAGCAAATTAAGTATGTAGTTGTGGATGAACTCCATTCACTAGCTGAAAGCAAACGTGGAGTGTTATTATCTCTCACACTGGAATTACTTGAAAGAATAATTACAGACAAACCGTTGGTTCGTATAGGTTTATCAGCAACAGTAGGTAATTTGGAATGGATGGGGAAATTTTTGGTTGGTCCAACAAGAAAAGTAGTAATATTTCGAGAAACAAGGTTTGAAAGAACTCCAGATTTAGAAATAATTGTAGAACAAAAAAATAAAGAAACAATACTACCCATGTTCGGATATATGGGGGGATGGCTGGCTAAAAGAATTTCAAAAGAAATATCAGAAGATAGAACTATACTAATTTTTACTAAAACAAGATCTGCTACTGAACGAATGGCTATAGGCTTGAAAAATTTTGTTTCAGATGATTTGAAACTAAAAATAGGAGCTCATCATTCCTCTCTAGCACTAGAAGAAAGGTTTTTCATAGAACAAGGATTAAAACATGGATATTTGAAAGCTGTCTCAGCAACCGCATCCTTAGAATTAGGTATTGATATTGGTGCTATTGATGAAGTTTTCTTACTTAGTTCACCACATTCAACAAATAATGCACTCCAGAGACTTGGTAGAGCCAGACACAATCCGGATGAAAAACCCAAAGGCAAATTATTCGTGGCTAATCTTTCAGATCTTCTAGTAGCAATTTCATTGAAAAGACAAATAGATAATAAGATTTTATCTCCAGTTACACCAATAAAAAAGCCTTTAGAGGTCCTTGCACAATTTATTTTCGGGCTTGCTGTCCAAGGTGATTTCACAAAGCCAGAATTACGGACTTTACTTGATAACACACTTCTTTTTCAAGATATTTCAGATGAAGAACTACAACAGACCCTTAATTACTGTACTTTTGGAGGTGAATCATTAAAAGCATATCCAGATTATCATCGAATAGTTGAAAGAGATAATATATTTACTATTCAATCAGAACAATTTAGAAAACTTTTTTTCCAAAACATCGGAACTATTGTAGAAGATGACATGATTCCTGTCTATTCAGAGCGCGGAAGAAAATTAGGGATGCTTGAAGAGACAACTGCCATGAACCTGGAAATAGATGATATTATTTCCATGGGTGGTAAATCCTATCGAATTAAAGGATATAGAAATAACCAGCTAGTTGTTGCACCAGACAAGAGTCAACCAACAATACCAAGATGGGGAAAAACAAGACTGGCATTATCTGCGGAAGTTTTCGAAGGATTAGTTGATCTATTTTTTGAAATTGATATAAAAAAAGGCCTATTGTATGATCCTTGGGCATCCGAAATACTTAAAACGACAATTTCAAGAATGTATCAAATTCAAACACGAGTAGCACCATGGCCAATGCCTTCAATTATCCAAATTGAATTCTATGACTTAACATCTTTAGCAAATGATCTATTTCCGTTAGAAAAACTTCGTGCAACTCATCCATATCTAGCGGTCATCTATACTTTCGCAAATTATAAAACAAATCATTCAATAGCACGATTGATAGCTCATAGACTACAAAAGTTTGAAATTCTACAAACACGATTGCACACTGATGAAATAGCATTTGGAATATTTTCTAATAAAAAATTTCCATATGATGAAAAAATTTGGCGAGAATTAATTTCAGCAACACATGCTGAAGAAGATTTTGAAAAAATTATTGAAAATAGTAATGCTTTTCGCTTAGCATTTCGGGAAACAGCAATTATTGGTCAAATGGTTTTAAAAACATATTATCAAATGAAAAAAACTGCAAAACAAATGAGGTTAAGCCATGATTTACTTTTCGATGTGTTACTAAAGTATGAACCAAATCATCCATTACTTCAAGCTGCGCGAGAGCAAGTAAAAAGCCAATTTTTGAATATTGAGCAATGCCTAGATTGGTTACAAAATGATTCAAGTAGGAAAATGAGCTTTTATACGTTAAATACAATTAGTCTACTTAGTACCCCTATCATTCTACACGGATGGGTTGATTGGAGCAATCCTGATGATCCTGAGGAAATGCTTGAAGAAATATACGAGAAAATAATTGCCGAAACTACAAACTTTGGAGATACATGATTTGGTAGAACCAGGACTAACTCTTACTGTTACTTGGGCTGGAATGGATTGGATTATTGATAAAAGGCGTGTTCTTGTGAATCCTAAACTTAAATTTCTCATTTTGTCCGATATTCATATAGGGTATTACAGTTCATTGAGAGCTCAGGGAAGCTATTTACCCGATTATGATTCAAAATTATTGCAAGACACCATTGATTCGTTAGTAATTGATTATACAAATTATCATTGGATTATAGCAGGTGATATAAAGCATAGACATTCAAAAAATCTTTCAAAGGAAGAAAAAGATGAAGTTAAAAATGTATTTAGCGCCATTACCGAAAAGAATAAATTAACAGTCATTTTGGGTAATCATGATAAGGATTTAGAGAATGTTTTTGAGGAATTGGCTATAACCTGCAATCCGTTAGAAAATTTTTATCTTAATGGGGTAATTATTACCCATAATCAAGATTTACTTGACAAAAAATTAGAGGAACATTATATCATAGGTCATTTTCATCCTATTATTTCAATGGAACATGTAAATGGATCATTTATTCCAGTTTTTGCTATGACAGACAATCTAATCATTCTTCCAGCTTTCAATTATGTTGCTGGAGGATTTAACATTAAAAATTTGTTTTATAGAAATGAGAAAAGGCAAAATTTTTCTGTTTTTGCAATAGGAAAACAAATATATGATCTAGGTACTCTTCAAAATTTGATATAAAACTAGCATTAACAATAAAGTTAGTTTCTTATTATTAAATTTTTGCCAGAAAATCAATATGAAAGTCTCAAAGTCCGCTCAATCAAAGTTAGCAATAATTATATTCAATGTTTTATTGGTTATTATTTACTTATATGCTAATAATTTTGATTCATCAATTCTTTTATACAAAAATAATGCTATAAACTGGTCCTCATATTGGTTCGGAGCTATTATATTCTCTGAAATTCTTATGCTTGTAATGTCAATTTCTAAAATTGTTAAGTCGACCCAAATAAAAGTAATAGTCACGATTATATCAATTTTCTTTATAATTTTTTATTTTTCAAGCAATCCAATAAATATTCAACAGATTCTTAATAGTCATACCCCAATTAATTGGAATTATTTCTGGATAGGTACATTTTTAGCATTTCTCAGTAATTTTCTAGATGGATTAGCTTGGCAAAGGATCTTAAAATTCTTAGACAAACGAATTTCTGCCAAAGATGGCGTAATAGATCATCTTGTAGGTTTTTCGTTAGGAATTTTTATCCCAGTTGCTGGAACAGCAGAGTTAGCAAGTAAATCTGTTATGCTTGCAAAAAGATATCCAGGATTTACTTCGGAAGAGACAGTTTCATCAATTGCGGCTATAAGAACTGTTTTCCTGATAACTGCTTACGTAGCATGGGGTTTTCTCATTGTTTCCCTTGGTATGGCTCATGTTCTTACACCAATAGAAACAGTTGTTATTTTAGTGGTTGTATGGATAGCTTTGACCGTTGTCATTTATATTTTAATTTCATTTTTTGGTAATGTTAATAGACTATCATCAACGTTACAATACTTGGAACGAGTATCTTTTAAACATAACAAAATCCACACAATCTTTGACGTTATAAAAAGTTGGCTTGAAAATTTTTCAAAATCATTTAATCAAATTAAAAAAATGTCGAAGAAAGAAATTATTGTTATGATGATTTTAGTATTCTCACAAAATTTTATTAAATGGATATCAGTTTATTTCATTTATTTAGCAGTTCTTAACTTACCCTTCTATATTGTAATGTTCATTTCAGTTGCTATAGGATTTGTAAATTTAATTCCGGCAGGGATACCTGGCTTAGCAGGACTAAGAGAAATAGCAACAATCTCTGGCTTAGAATTAACCGGTCTAAAAAATAAAGATCAAGTTATCTTATCAGCACTTCTACAATCGGCTAGCTTATACTTATTCTTCCTTGTGGCTTTTATCATAGGTCTACCATATTGGATTTTATTAAAACCGGTGAAAGAAGAGCGTGTGTATCGAGATGAAATGGTAAACAAAGAGAAGCTGATTGAAAAGGCTGATCCAGCCTAGTATTCTGCAATATTTACGATTCTCTTTTCACTTCAGATTTTATTATAAAAAACAAAATCAAACACAGATATATTAAACAGAAGAAAAGTTTTATATTTTGCTAAAAAGAGAATCGAAAAATATCTTCATTTTTAAAATAAAAATCATTTAAAAAATTAAAAGTTATTTAGAGTTGTTTAGCATAAGGAGTACTTTTAATAAAATATGATTATTTAGGCTTAATAGATGAATCATAAGTAATTAAATCTCATATCATCTTAAAATTGAATAATAATTCGAAATAATAAAAAAAACTTTAGACAAATAAAAAAAAATGAAGAATATTTGAAAAAAAAGTTCGAATTGAGCATGACTCATAATCTTATACTAATCAAAATTTAAAAAAAGAGTGGTTGGTCTAATTATTTAGATTACATTAACAAAAAGAAAAATATTTTTTCTAATATGCTATTAACAATTAAAAAATATTTAATTATTCCGTAAATTAAACGTAAGGTGATAACGATTAGTCAAATGACACTTCAAATGGGTCCACAACACCCAATGTTGCACGGACTATGGTCTTTTGCTGTTCAAATCGACGGAGAAAAGATTTACGGGGCTGATGTCCGTTTAGGATATATTCACAAAGGTGTTGAGAAAATTTGTGAAACCCGTAACTATGATCAAATTATACCCTTGATGGATCGTGGTATTTGCTATGCTTCTGCTTTAACCTGGGGTCATTTATATACAGGTGCTGTAGAACGTCTTTTCGGTATTGAAGATGATGTTCCAGAAAGAGCTCAGTGGATTAGAGTTCTTTTATCTGAAGCACAACGAATTGCATCCCATGGTTTCTGGGGAGCTGCATTCTTTGCTGATTTAGGAGTATGGACTGGTATGATGCTCGGATTGAGAGACAGAGAATTTTTCGTCGATCTTCTTGAAGCTACAACTGGTCAACGATTAAATTATAATTACAACCGTATTGGTGGCGTTGCTAATGATCTGCCTGAAAATCTTGGTGACATGGCTCTTGAGGCATGTGACTGGATGGAAGATGTTGGTTTTAGCCAATGGGAACGATTATTTGATAAATCAGATGTTTTCCTTATCCGTACTAAACATGTTGGTGTTATGACTCCAGAATATGCCATTGCTCATGGTGTTACTGGTGTTAATCTCCGTTCTACTGGTGTCAAGCACGATATTCGCAAAATAGATGGTTATGCTGCTTATCCAGATGTTAAATTCGAGATTCCAGTTGGATCCAACGGTGATGTTTATGACCGTTACCGTATTCGTCTTGATGAAATGAAACAATCCGTTAAAATTATTCGTCAATGTGTTGACAACATGCCTAAAGGTGATGTTATGATTCCCAAGGCCAAAATGCCTCGCAAACCTAAGAACAAAGAAGCATTCTTCCGTGTTGAAGATCCTCGTGGTGAATCAGCTGCCTATGTTGTTGATGATGATTCCAACCGTAGTAAGAATCCTTACAGATTGAAGATTAAGAGCCCTGCACTTGTTCACATGGCAACTTTTCCTGATCTTGTTACTGGCGGTAAAATTGCCGATATTGTGACTATTTTAGGCAGTATTGATTTATGTACCGGAGAAACAGACCGCTGAGGTAATGAATTATGAGTTTAGGTTTATTACGTGTAATTATTAATCCAATTAGAGGCGCTGTTAACGCTATTATATACCCTTTTTCAGTTCCGATTGAGATACTTTTTTCCTATCCCTTCCCAGTAGTATATCCTCACCATCAATTGAAAGAGGCCAAGCGTGAAGGTAAAACCATTAAAAATGGGCGTTGGGTCCAAGAATCTGATCCATATCCAGTTTACCTTAGAACCACAAATTACCGATATAGAGGTATTATTGGAATAGATATGGAACGCTGTACGGGATGCCGACGTTGTGAGAGGATTTGCCCTAATAAAATCATTCGTATGGTTCCACGTTCAGATGAAGAAATTTTAGCTCGATTCCCTGATGTCGAGATAAACCCTACTAATAAGAAAAAAGTGTATCCAGAGATTTATTATGGTCGATGTCTTTACTGTGGTTATTGCGGTGAAGAATTAGTTGGTGGTTGTCCTTTTGATGCTCTTCATTTAACTAATTTGTATGATTTAAGTGAAGTATTTGATGATAATCTTATCATGACCCCTGAAAGACTTCAGCAAGTTGTTGAAAAAGTTGGCAGAGGTACGAGAAATTTCTGGACAGTAGAAGTTAAGAAACCAAAAGCTAAAGAACCTCCTGCTGCCAAAGCTTCAGCCTAAGTGCATTATCTTTTCTTATTTTTTTATTTAGCTCTTTTTTTTTTAAGTAACTTCAAATTAAATTTTTTTTTCAAAAAATCCAAATAACATAATAGATTCACTAATATTTAGGTTCCTCCATCAAATAAAAAAGCATTTATTTCTATATTAAACAAATTATATCTATGAGAGTTTACCTATAGTTATTTAAGTGAATACCCAAATTAGTAATGTTATGCGTTATATTCTCTATCTCCTGCTTCTCCCAATTCTGGAACAACATAGCCCTGTTTCATTCAACACAGGATCAACTTTACCGATATAAATTTCCGCATTTGGATTGGATACTTCTTTTCAATTATAGTTATTGCATATTCTGAACCTATTTCACTTACTACTATGGTTCGAGAAGGGTTCAATGATTGTATTTTATTTTATTTTTGTCAATTTTTTTCAAAATCTTTACCTTTTTTTTCAATCATTGTTCATCTTGAGGCAGACAGCAAACCTATACGTGATTATAACAATTCTTCAAAAACTCCATCTGCCATTGGTAGGGCAGCTCTTAAAACTCCTAATATGACTAAAACATTTTGGACATCTATATATTCTGCTTTCCCGAAAGAATCCTCAATAAACCCATTTTCCGTTGGCAATTCTTTAGATATTTCATAAGCAAAGTACCTTCCTAGTTGAAAAAGATTCCTCCTAAACTCTAGTGGTGCGGTTGCCATATTAATGCCTCAAAATCATTTTTTTCAAAAAGAGCAACTTTAAGACCACGAAGAGCAGAATCACGTGCAATACCCGCTCCGGTAATTCC